>JAKUUO010000016.1 GCA_022448665.1 Candidatus Thalassarchaeum betae
CCGATGCACTTTCGATTGTCTATCACGAAACCGTAGTTCACCATGGTCCGCCCTCTTTGAGGGCGGACAGCCTCACTTAGCACATGAGTCTTCGCTAATTCTCAACCGAACACGATTCCGAGGATTCCAGCGGCAGCGATCCAAGTCCCGGCCACCGACCCGAGGTTGCCCAAGGCGGTCACCAGCAGCACCTTGCCGACACGATTCTTCCAGAACAGCGAGACCTCGTCGAGGGCCAGGAAGTCCTGTGCGTCCTTGCCAATCGGCGCATCCATCTTGAGTTGGGTGTAACCTGCGACCCAGCCGGCCGCGACGAATGGATTGAGTGAGGTGAGAGGAGACGCCAAGGCTCCGACTATCACTGAAAGCGGGTGACCGCGCGCTATGATGATGCCCAGTCCAGTCAGCCCGGCGTTTACGACCAGCCAGATTTCAGCGCTGCGCCTGAGGTCGCTGAGCTGCCCGGTGTAAGCGAGCCACCCCACCACTGAGAAGAAGAGGATCGGGATGGCTGCGATGAGCAACTTGGGCAGAACAGGCTTCCTTGGCTCCTCATTGAGCTCAGCCAGCCTCGAGGTGCTTTCCATCGCCGGCTCTCCGAGCTGGTGCACGATTCCGTTCAGGTGACCGGCTCCGACAACAGCCAGCACCTTTCCCTTGCCGCGAATCTGCTGCAGTCTGCCAGCGATGAAGGCGTCCCTCTCGTCGATGAGCACCGAGCCGGCACCAGGTGCGACCTCACGTGCTTCCTCCATCAGGTTGCTAAGCATATCAGAGTCCTCTAGCAGTTCCTCCACACTGGCCTCGTCATCATCATCCTCTTGCCAGAGGAAGGCATCCAGGACTCTCCACTTCTCCCTGAGGCCCATCTTTGACCAGGCCCTTCGGAGAGTGATTACGACGTCCCTGTCAATCAATTCGACCGGGATGGCCGCCTCCTCCGCGGCCTCTATCGCCGCCAGAAGCTCAGCACCGGGCTTCTCACCGGAGGCGACCCCCATCCGGCGCTGCTCGGCGGCCAGAGCCGACTGTAGGAGGATCATGTGTGATTTGCCATCGTTAAGGATCTTGAGCAGGTCCTCGTTCTCGAGAGCCTCAGGCTCGAGGAGGGAGGCTTTCCTAGATTCACACAGCTCGACTGCCACCAAGTCAGGCCCCCAATCCTCGATCTGCTGGCGGACCAGTGCGACTGAGGTGCTGCTGATATGGGCGGTGCCGACCAGCCTCAGGTCATCGTCGATATCAACGACGTTCTTCACATGGCCCTCCGACCCGGAATCGGAACTCATTCACTCACCTCCAGCGCTGACATCGCAGCAAACATATCCGCGTGCTCGGCGACGTCGTGGACCCTGATGACGTCGACGCCCAGAGCGATTGACTTGGCAGCCACACCGAGCGTGCCCGCCAGTCTCTCGCGAGTGTCTTCCCTGTCGAGCAGGTGGTGGAACATCGTCTTGCGACTGACCCCCCACATCAGAGGCATCTGAGGGTGAGGGACGACTCCGCGTCCAGCGGCCAGTAGAGCCAGATTGTGCTCGAGCCCCTTGCCGAACCCTATGCCGGGGTCGGCGATTACCATCTCCGGCGCGACTCCCGCATCGAACAGCCTCCGCGCGGCTCCATTCAGCACCCCTCTGACCTCGGCCACGACATCGCCGTACAGGGGGTTGTCCTGCATGTTCTCCGGCAGGCCCTGCATGTGCATGATGCACACAGGGCAGCCGCTCTGTGACACAACATCGACCATTCTCGGGTCAGACAGCGCCGAGACGTCATTCACCATGTCGGCACCGGCGTTCAGAGCCGCCAGAGCGACACCCGCTCTGCGAGTGTCGATGGAGATGCATATGTCCGGGAGGGCGCTTCTGACCGCCTCGACGACCGGAACTACCCTGCGAACCTCCTCAGAGTGGTTGACAGGGGTGGCTCCCGGGCGGGTCGACTCACCCCCGATGTCGATCCACTCGGCACCATCGCGGACCATGTTAGAGGCCCGTCTGACGGCTTCTTCGAGCGAAGAGACCCTAGAATCGGCGTGAAACGAGTCAGGAGTCAGGTTCAGAACCCCCATAATCCGGGGTATTCCACCGTTACGGCGATTCAGCATAGGTCGCCAGTCGGCCATCTCGGTACTCCCACCAGTCGCATGCTTTATGATGTGACGGAGGGGCAATCATTCGATGGTTCTAGGGGGGGGCACGCTCGATGAAGCGGCATCCGCATCCGCTCCCGCTGCCGAAGCAGCGGAAATCGATGACGCCCCGACGGCGTACAATCTCGAGATGATGGAGTCGATCCTGCAGCGTCTGCAGCCTAACGACAGGCATCAGATTCGGGACATGATTTCCGACAGGGGGCGAATGTCCGGCGCTCTGGGTGTCGCCTGCCTGCTGTTCTGGTGGGTCGCAGTTCACATGGGAGGGGATTCGCTCGACGACCCGGACCTCCCCATCTCGCTAATCGGGGATTTCAGATTCTACCAGCTCAGCCTAGTTGTCCCCGCACTCATACTCGTCGCCACCATCATGCTGTCCATGGGTAGGGAGAAGGGCCAGGCATCCACCTCCAATGCCGGTGGAGTCCTAGCCGTACTGGCCATCTTCTTCATCATCGAGCCGCTTGGTAGGATGACTCTGCAGGGGGACTTGGATGCCCAGATGGCGACCACCGCTTCTGGTAGGCTCGCAATCATCGCCCTGCTGATTCACTTCTCGACGAAGATGATGATCGACTCACTCCTCCTGGAATGGGTCAGGACTGCGACGATGAACATGGATATCGACTTGTTCCCCAATCAGCAGGTCTCCGAACTCGAGAGTCATGCTGATGAGGCACCGCCTCTCGGGTGAGTGCGTGACAGATGCCGAATCGCCTAGACTCTCCGTGCTCAGGCTGGGCCACAGACGCCAGCGCGACAAGCGCATCACATCGCATCTCGGGCTCACTGCCCGCGCCTTCGGCGCGGACGAGGTGATTCTGGCTGGAGAGGATGATCCCTCGGCGCTGGAGACCTGGAACTCCGTCACAGAGAGGTTCGGAGGCCAGTTCGAGTGCCGTTACGAGGCTAAGCCGATGAGCTGGCTTCGAAAATTCTCGAAGAGCGGGAATATCGTCCACCTGACGATGTACGGCGAACCTTGGAACGAGGCCATTGCAGGGATTCCCACCGACAGCCCTACTGTCGTGGTGGTAGGAGGGACGAAGGTCCCGGGGGAACTGTTCCGTCTGGCGGACCACAACGTCGCCATCGGCAACCAGCCGCATTCCGAAGTCGCCGCGCTCGCAGTATTCCTCGAGTCTTGGCTCGGTCCGGTAGACGACTCCAGCAGGTTCACCGGAGGGCAGATCGAGGTCGTTCCGAGCGAGCAGAGGAAGCGGGTTTTGAACCGGGAAGAAGACTGAACGGTCCTCCGTGAATGGTATTCGCCTGTTTCACTCTCAAGGATTAAGAGGGGCACTCCAGCAGGATTGCTGATGTCGGGTGCGTCACCGACCCGGGGCTTTGTCCCCGGCGATGTCGTACCAGGTGCACAGAACGCGCCTACTTTCACCGATGCTGCCGACCTCCTTCTGGACTCGACCGGGCTCCAGCAGGTGAGTGGTGCACCGGGCCTTCTGTTGCTCGCAGACGGCACTAGGTACGAGGGAAGGCTGTTCGGCTCCGAGGGAATCGCACAGGGTGAGCTGGTGTTCACCACGGGTATGTGCGGCTATCAGGAGAGTATGACCGACCCGTCCTTCGCCGGACAGGTCCTCACATTCACATGGCCGCTGTTGGGAAACTACGGAATCCTCCCTGGAATCTCCGAGTCAGCGGGCGTGCATCCGCGCGGCATCGTCTGCAGGCAGGTGATGAAGATTCCAGACCACCGCGACTCCGTCGGTAGCGTGCACGAGTTCCTCGCCGTCCATGGCGTGCCCGGAATCGAAGGCATAGACACCCGTGCGCTCACGCGCAGGGTGCGTGAGCACGGCACCGTGCTGTGCGTCTTCGGGCCCAAGGAGCGCTCGGGTGAGATGAAGGAGATCCTCTCTGGGATGGCGCCTCCCGATGCCGAGGACCTAGTCGCATCGGTGACCTGCGAGGAGGCGGTGCTGCTCAATCAGGGCGCTCAAGACGACGTGGGCGAGCCGCTGCCAAGGCTCGCCGCCATCGACTGCGGCATCAAGTACAACATCCTGCGCGAGCTCTGCAGGCGCTTCGAGGTCGTCTGGTGCCCGGCCTCGCTCGACTTCGACTCCATCGTCTCCGAGTGGCAGCCAGACGCCCTGTTTGCATCGAACGGGCCGGGCGACCCGGCTCACCCGGGAGACGCCACCTCAGCGCGAGAATCACTTGCAGCAGCGGTGCGCGCGGAAATGCCGGTGATGGGTATCTGCCTCGGACACCAGCTGATGGGACTGGCAGCCGGCCTGCGCACCTACAAGCTGCGATACGGCCACAGGGGGGCCAACCAGCCGGTGCTCGACCTGCAGACCGGCAGAGTCCACATCACCAGCCAGAACCACGGCTACGCCGTGGAGGATCCGGACAAGGGGATGCTGGCCCCGCACCCGAGCGGTGCGCGCTCCGAGATCGGCGAGAACGCGCTCGGAACGGACTTCGAGGTGCGCCACATCAACGCCAACGACCGCACCGTCGAGGGCCTCGACCTCGTCGGCAAGCCGGCCTTCACCATCCAGTTCCACCCGGAGGCCTGTCCCGGGCCGCACGACGCCTCGCCGCTCTTCGACCGCTTCTCAGATATGGTGTCCGAGTATCTGGCGGACGCACAGAGGGCGCTGGTGCGAGGGGGTGAGCGCTGATGCCCCGCCGTGACGACCTCAAGAAGGTGGCAATCCTAGGCAGCGGGCCGATACGAATCGGCCAGGCAGCCGAGTTCGATTTCTCCGGCTCGCAGGCCTGCAGGGCACTGCGAGCCGACGGCTACGAGGTGGTTCTCGTCAACTCCAACCCGGCGACCATTCAGAACGACCCGGAGATGGCCGACCGCATCTACATCGAGCCGCTGCTGCCCGAGGTCGTCAAGCGCATCATGGAGATAGAGAAGCCGGACGCTCTACTGGCTGGGATGGGCGGGCAGACCGCGCTCAACATCGCCGCTGCCCTAGCCCACGACGGCTCGCTCGACGAACTGGGCGTCGAGCTCATCGGTTGCAACCTCACCGCGATCGACGAGGCCGAGGACCGCGACCTGTTCAAGAAGGTCTGCGAGGAGATCGACCTGCCGGTGTGCAAGGCGATTGCCTGCGACTCGATCGAGCAGGTCCTCGCCTCCGTCGACGAACTGGGCGGCTTCCCGCTGTTGATACGCCCCGCCTTCACTCTGGGCGGCCTAGGCGGCGGGACGGCCTACAACACAGGTGAACTGGTCGAGATAGCCAGCCAGGGCATCCTGCACTCGGCGATCGGTCAGGTGCTCATCGAAGAGAGCATACTGGGCTGGCAGGAGCACGAGTACGAGGTGATGCGCGACGGCGCAGACAACGCCATCATCGTTTGCACCATGGAGAACCTCGACCCGATGGGCGTCCACACCGGCGAGTCGGTGGTGGTTGCACCCCAGCAGACGCTGTCGGACCGCGACCACCAGATGCTGCGCGACGCGGCCCTCAAGCTCATCAGGAGGTTGAACATCAGAGGTGGGTGCAACGTGCAGTTCGGAGTTGAGCAGTCGACCGGGGAGTACCGCGTCATCGAGGTCAACCCACGGGTTTCGCGCTCGTCCGCACTCGCATCGAAGGCGACGGGCTACCCGATCGCCCGCATAGCCGCGCTCATCGCGGTCGGCTACACCCTCGACGAGCTGCCCAACCCGATCACCGGCGAGGGCACGACAGCGGCCTTCGAGCCGACCCTCGACTACTGCGTGGTAAAGATACCGCGCTGGCCCTTCGACAAGTTCCGCACCGCCGACCGCACCATCGGGACATCGATGAAGTCTACAGGCGAGGTCATGGCCATAGGGCGCTGCTTCGAGGAGGCCTTTCTCAAGGCGTGGGCGAGCCTCGAGTACGGCCATCCGCACCCGCGGCCGCTGACCATGGCCGACGCCTCGGGAGGCGAGTCGATGGACGAGCGGGCCTTCGAGCCCCTGCCCGAGGCCCTGCTCGAGGACTGGCTCAGGGTCCCCACCGACAGGCGCATGGGCGCCCTGTTCGAGGCCTTCCGGCGCGGCTACTCGGTCGAGGACGTGCGCGACATGTCCGGAGGCATCACCCGATGGTTCCTGCACCGCTTCGAGAACATGGCCGCCATCGAGACCGAGATACGGGCGGCTGGCGAGATCGGCCTGCCGCCCGCCGAGGTGCCCGAGGCCGAGATGAGGCTGTGGAAGGGTGCTGGCTTCACCGACCTGCACATCGCCGATGCTCTGGCCGGCTTCCCCGCAAGCGGCTTCAAGCAGCTACCGGAGGGAGCCGACGAGTTCGCAGTCACAGCAAGTCGCCACCAACTCGGAATACATCCGGTCTTCCGCATGGTCGACTCGTGCGCAGCCGAGTTCGCCGCAGTCACCCCATACTACTACACGACCTATGAGGGGGGATCAGTGCCTGGCGGAATCGACTACGTGCCCGGCCTCAACGAGTCACTGAAACAGAGGATTGTGGTCATCGGCTCGGGACCAATAAGGATAGGCCAGGGAATCGAGTTCGATTACGGCTGCGTCCACGCAGTGGGCGCCATTCGCGACATGGGCCACGAGGCCATCATCATCAACAACAACCCGGAGACGGTATCGACCGACTTCGACACCAGCGACAGGCTGTACTTCGACCCGCTGACTCTCGAGTCCGTGTCCGAGGTGCTGCTCAGGGAGAAGGCGCACGGGATACTGCTGCAATTCGGTGGCCAGACCGCGATCAACCTCGCTCTGCCTCTAGCGGACAACCTAACTTACCTCTCCTCGCTCGGGCTCCACCTGAGAATGGAGGGGACCTCGCCGGACGCCGTCGACGAGGCGAGCGACCGAGAGCGCTTCGAGGCCTTCGCCGCGCGCAACGGCCTGAGGATGCCGCGCGGTTTGACTGCCACCACCCCAGACGAGGTCAGGCAGGCGGCGCACGAGATCGGCTACCCGGTGCTGATCCGACCGTCCTACGTGCTAGGGGGAAGGGGCATGGAGATACTCTCCAACGACAAGCAGCTCGAGGCCTACATGGAGGAGGCCTACCTCGCCCCCGACCGCCCGCTGCTCATCGACGAGTACCTCGGGAACGCCACCGAGCTCGACGTCGACGCGGTGTGCGACGGCGAGGAGGTGCTGGTCGGCGCCATAATGGAGCATCTGGAGGAGGCGGGCATCCACTCAGGGGACTCGACCTGCTTCATCCCGCCGCAGAACGTCCCCGCGCACGTGCTCGCCGAGGTCGAGGACTGGACGAGGCGAATCGGCATCGAACTGGGCATCAAGGGCTGCTTCAACATCCAGTACGCCATCCGCGACGAGGTCCTGCACATCCTCGAGGTCAACCCGAGGGGCTCGCGCACCTTCCCGTTCGTGGCCAAGGCGACCGGCGTGCCGCTGGCCCGGATCGCGGCCAGGCTCGCACTGGGCGATAAGCTCAGCGAGCTCAACGTGCCCGAGCCGCAGACCGATGCGGTCTGCGTCAAGGCCCCCGTGTTCCCGTTCATCAAGCTGCGAGGCCTCGACCCCGCCCCAGGTCCCGAGATGAAGTCCACCGGCGAGGTGATGGGCTCGCACGCGAGGCCTGCCGCGGCCTACCTGAAGGCGAGGCTCGCCACCGAGCTGCCGGTACCCGTCGAGGGAGGGGTCTACATCACCGTCAAGGACGGCGACAAGCTGGCCATCATCGACGAGGCCCGCAGGCTGCAGGACATGGGCTTCACCCTCTACGCCACCCGGGGCACCGCCCACGTGCTGCGCGACGTCGGTGGGCTCGATGTCCAGACCTGCTACAGGATCGCCGAGCGCCGCACGCCCGACGCGCTGGACCTGATGCGCCAGGGCAAGATACACCTCGTCATCAACACCCCCCGCTCGACGGGAGGGGCGGTGCTCGACGGGAACATGATGCGCAGGCTCGCAGTCGAACTCAACATCCCATTCGTTACGACGATGGCCGGTGCCCACATGGAGGTCGAGGCGATTGACGAGGCGATGAAGGGCATGCCCGAACCTAGACTATTGGAAATCGGCTCGTTATAGAGGATGAATCTGAATGTTGCCTTATGTTTCACTGATTAGGGACAGGAGATGTTCGCCCTCCATCTCAGCCATCAGTGAGGACGCCTTGGGGCCATGGTGCTTGCCGAGTATGGCCCAGTATAACGCGACATAGGCGTCCCGCCCGCCGATTCCTACCTCAGCAATTGTGGCTCTGATGCAGTCTGCGATAACCGCGTCAGTCCACTCGCAGTCCGCGAGGGCTTTGCTCAAGGCGGACAGGAACTCCTTGTGTGCTTCAGTCAAATTGGCATGTGCCTCTTCACCGACGCTCGACTGCACCACTATCTTCGCGGCGTCAGGGAAGTGCGCCCCATCGACCCAGTTTCGCATGCGGCGCATGCGGCCCGTCAGCGCATCACTGGGCTCGCCGTCAAGGTGGCTCGACCTTCGCAGCGAGTCCCAGACGTCGTCGTCGTTAGATTTGATCTGAGCGAGCATGGCGAGATGCCGGAAGGAAACACCGGCTATCGAGTCAGCAGGGTCTGAGCCCCTCTCGACCTGACTGAGCCTCAGTGCAGCGAGTTGGGTGTCCCGTGCTACCTGCTGGCGCCTAGACAGATCATCATCCGAGCCTCTAGGCGGCTCCGCTACCAATCGCTCGTACTCGTCTGCGGTCTGGAACAGCGCCGGCCCGGTGTCGAAGTCGATGTGGCGTCCGACCTTGCCGCGCGCGATGACATAGCGCATTATCTCGGGAGGAACCAGCCCGAGGGCGTCCATCGGGCCGACTGTGACTCCAGTAGAGCTGGACATAGGCCCCATGCCCTTGAGTTGGATCCACTCGTAGACCATCTTGTGCGGCGGCTGGCTGCCCAGCATCTCGCAGATCGGGATGCCGGTGTCGTAGCTGCCGCCGGCGGCACCGTGGTCCTTGCCGGCGGGCTCGCAGGTGATACCGTGGATGCCCCAGCGGGCGGCCCAGTCGATCCTCCAAGGCAGTTTGCCCTGCCCCGTCCTGATGTCCGAGGTGCCCTCGACGCCGTGGCTGTCTACCCAGTGCACGTGCGGGTGCTCGTACCCGGTCACCCTGACTCCGTCGAGGCTACCGTCGGAGCCTAGCGGGTTGTAGGGGAACCAGTCTTCGGGCACCTCCCTGCCCGAGACCTCCTCTATGACCTGGCGGACCTCGTCCCTCTGCTCTATGGCCGAGTGGGTCTTGTCCGCGAACGCGCCGCTCTCGTAGGTCTCGTGGTTCATCACCACCTCGGGCTCCACCCCAATCTCCCTGAGCGCCTCCAGGAACGGGCCCAGGAAGTGCTCGGCGTAGCTGCCGCCGTCCGGGTCGGGCTCGCCGTCGGGTCCGGGAGCGGGGATGTAGGCGAGAGGGTGGCCGATGTACTGCTCGTAGCTGGGGGCGAGGAAGTCGTAGATGCGGCGCAGGGGGTCCATCGAGTCGACGATGAAGATGTAGCGCGAGTCCATCCCCGCGTCGAGGCAGGCTCTGTGGATCATCTCCGCGGTGAGGATCTCGCGCAGGTGGCCGACGTGGAACTCCCCCGAGGGGGTGATGCCGGAGGCGATGACCTGAGAGCCGCCCCGGTCCCGCAGCGTCTGCGCGGTGTGGTCCGCCCAGTGCATTCGACTCCCTCAGACCGTTACCACTCTGACCAATCCACGCAGGGGCACGCCCTCGAGCTCGTTGTTGTGCGTCTTGTTGGCGAGCACCAGGCAGAGTTTGACGTCAGCTCCCGCTGACCTGAGGTTCCTGATGGTCTTCCGCATCGTCTCTCCCGACGACACCACATCGTCCACCACGACGACGCGCTTGCCGCCGACGCCGGCGAAGACCTCGGAGAGGTGGCCCCCCTCGTCCTCGCCGATGCTCCTGCTTATCGACAGGTCTAGGTCCATCTGGCCGGCGATGGCCTGGGCGAAGGCGATTCCGTTGAGGCTGATCCCGACGATGGCATCGACCTCGTCGCCTATCTCCTCGTCGATTATGTCCGCGAAGACGTAGGACACGGCCTCTATCCTGCCTGCCTTGACAGCGATCGACCTCCAGCCGACTTGGATGTCGTTGGGGCGGTCCTCCGCGGAGACCCCGCTCGATGAGAGCCACTGGATGGTGGTGTGCGACAGTGACAGCTCATCCGCTATCTGCTGGCTGTTCAGGCCCTTGCCGCGGTATTCCTCGACCTTGCTCCGAAGCTCGTCAACGCTCAGTGGCATCAATTCGTCCCGCCGCTGGCTCTCTATGAATCCACCGGGAGGAGATAGTGGGAAAAACGCGACTTTGCACTCGCTAGAAGCGGCCGGTGCTGCCGAATCCGCCGTCTCCGCGCTCGGTCTGGCCCAGATCGTCGAAATCGACCTCGCGGAAACTGACGTTCGGTATCGGCGAGATCAGCATCTGCGCTATCCTCTCGCCCGCCTTCACCGTGTACGAGCCACCCTCTCCTATCCATGTCATCAGCACGAACAGCTCGCCGCGGTAGTCAGCATCGATGGTGCCGATGCTGTGGGGCAGGATCAGTCCCTTGGAGCCCAATGATGAGCGCGCTCGCACCTGCCCCTCGTAGCCGACGGGGATGGCGACGTGCAGGCCTGTGCGCAGCCTCATGCTCTGGCGGAACGGCACTTCCGTGTCCTCGAGCGCGTAGAGGTCCCAGCCGGCAGCATACTCGCTTCCCTTGGTGGGAAGTTTGGCGTCCGGGTGGGTCCGAGCGACCTTGACCTCGAGTTGCTCGTCCACGGTTTGCCTGCGCCGTTCCGGTCTTTGACCGTTCGCAAGAGGCCTTTCGGCGCCCGGTGGGGTGAAAAGGGGGCCATGATTCGGCAGGCCGATGACCGACTACGACTACGATGCCCTGCTCGACCGTGCGCGCGAGCGCATACCGAAGGACATCAGAGAGCGCTCGCGCTGGACCATGCCAGAGCCGGACATCCTCATCGAGGGCAGCCAGACCATCCTGCGCAACTTCGCCGACATCGTCAGCGCGATGGACCGCGACTCCAACCACGTCTACCAGTTTCTGCTCAACGAGCTCGGGACCTCAGGCACCCGGGAGCAGATCCGTGTGATGTTCAAGGGAAGGGTCCCGCCTATGAGGATCAAGGAGAAGCTGGTCGCTTACGTCAAGGCGTTCATCTTGTGCGACCAGTGCCGGGCGCCCGACACGCGCTTCGTCAAGGAGGGACGCACGACCCTGCTCAAGTGCCAGGCCTGCGGCGCGACCCGCCCGGTACGACTGTGAATCACGAGAAGTCGAGGAGGACCTTGCCTCGGTTCTTCCGGTCGTGGATGTGCTTCTGAGCTTCTGCCACCTGTTCGAACCTCCAAACTGAGTCTATAACCGGGTCTATCTGCCCCTTGAGGAGCATCCCCGAGAGTGCGTCGAGGTGGCCTCGGAACACCGACTCGTCGTCCAGCAGACCCATGTGGACTCCGAACACGGCCTTGTTCGAACTCATCATCTTCAACGGATCGAAGCGCGGTGTCGATGCCCACATCCTGAGGGCGGTCACCCACGAGCGCTTGTCTCCCTTAACTGCGGATGAGGCGCCGAAGTAGTACAGCTTGCCGCCTCGGCGCAGCGCCTTGTACGAGCGCATCACGTGGCTGCCGCCGACCGGGTCGATGGCGTGGTGGACGCCCTTGCCCCCTGTCGCGCCCTTGCAGACCTCGACGAAGTCCTCTGACTCGCGGTCTACGAAGCGCATCCCGAGTGACTCGACGAACTCGCGCTTTGGAGCCGACGCGGTCCCCACAATCAGGGAGGCGCCAAACGCCTTGCATATCTGAGCCACCGCGGTGCCGACGCCCCCGGCTGCGTGGTGGACGAGAACCGTATCGCCCTTTGCAAGGTTGCCCAGGTGTACCAGCATGTGGTAGGCGGTGCCGTAGGTGACTGGGATCGCCGCGGCTTGGTCGAACGACATCGAGTCTGGCAGGGGGATCACCCTCTTGGCATCCAGCACGACCTGCTCGGAGTATCCCCCGAAACCGGTCATTGCGAGCACACGGTCACCGGGACCGAGCCCGGTGACCCCCTCGCCCACGTCCATCACCTCACCTGCAGCCTCGTAGCCGGGGGTGAACGGGTATTCCGGGTTGGAGCCGTACAGCCCCTGACGCATCATCAGGTCCGCGAAGTTGATTCCTGCCCTGTGCACTCTCACTCTTACTTGGCCGGGACCGGCCACCGGGTCAGAGTCCTCGACAATTCGGATGCTGTCGACGCCACCGACTCTCGGATAGACCACTTTGCGCACTCAATCACCCATTAGGTAGTCACTGGCGGGCTCGCCGCCCTTGAGATGCTCGAGAACGGCCTTCAGGCCATCGTCGTCGTTCGGCAGGGTGTACCAGGTCCCCTCTGGGTAGACAACGCATGAAGGCCCCCTCTCGCAGTTGTCCAGGCAGCCCGCCTTGTTGACGCGCACGTCCTCCAGACCTTCGGCGCGAGCAGCCCTCTTGAGACGGGTGAGGATGTCGAGCGAATTCTTCCCAGCGCAGCAGCCACGTGGGTTCTCTGGCGGGCGCTCGTTGGTGCAGACGAAGACGTGCATTCTGAACTGATGTGTCATCGGACCACCTAGATTCTGTCTAGCTTAGCAGCCAGGACGAAGTCTGACTCGGTCAGACCGTCTATCTTGTGAGTCCAGATTATCGCTTTCACGCGCCCCCAGCCCAGCTCGAAGTCAGCGTGGTGGTTCTCTGCCTCGCATATGGCTCCGGCCGCGTTGGTGAACTCGAGCGCGGAGGCGAAGTCGGGGAACGACCAGCCACGCTCGAGATGGTGCCCGTCGACGACGTTCCAGTCACCATCGAGATGCGGAATCAGCACAGCCCGCTCATCTTCGGTGAGCGGCGGGATTCCGCCTTCGCAAGGCACGCACCTCTTAGCCGCGAACTCGGACATGAATCAGCCCCACAGGTGGCTGTCATCGTGTCCGTCCGCGCTCCTCTCTGCCTTCTCGTGCAGACTCGAGCGCCGCTTCATATCCTCCCTCTCGAAGGTAAGGAGCTCGCTGTCCTCGATGTACGGCCGACGCAGATGGGTGACCAAGCGTACCTCGACGATGACGTCCCTCGCGATGGAGCGGAAGTCGCCACCCTCGTCGAGTATCTCGACAGCGCTCCTAGAAGTCCCAATCAGCACCCCCCTGACCCAAGGATCGACATCCTCAGGAAGCGCTCTTGCATCGAGCAGTACCTCGATTATGTCGTCCTTCCTCAATCCGGACTTCCGATCTATGAGCGGTCCGTGGAAGACGTCGTTCAGGCCCGACAGCTCGGGCGAGCCGTACTTCTCGTGCAATCGCCTAGCCCAGCCGGGCAGGTCATCGATTCTCTTGCCTCTGCGCTCTCCATCCATGTAACTGCGTACGTGTCGTGATAGAAAAGGAGTATGTTGGCCCCAAATCGGGCCTATGGCCCGACTGGTGGCTTGAAGTGGGATGGTTGTGGCCGCTGGGTCCGAGGTGAGCGCATGGCATCGATGGATTGGCGTCGTATTCCGACCGTCCTGTATCCACAGGAGATTCTGGACAAGGCGTTCCGCAAGGCGAGCAAGCAGCCCGACTTGGTCGAGGACCCAGACAAGTACCACCGGACCCGCAAGCAGATGGACAGGATGGTCCAGTCAGCTGCTGACGTCATCGACAAGACCCTGCTGAAGTGGGTCGACCAATGGCCCAGTCTCAACGCGCTCTCGGAGTTCGACCAAGCGCTGATTGACGCTGCGGTCGGCAACGACGAGTACCGCAAGAGCCTCGGCACCATCCAATGGGCCGCCGAGCAGGTCCGCAAGATCGCCGGTGAGACGCAGAGGAAGATTCTGCGGCTTCGCAACATCGAGGGCTTCCACCAAGCCCGCCGACACGCCTACGGCAGGTTCTCATCCATCCTCAGCCAGGTCTCGCCGCAGATTCTGTGGCTCGGCGAGGCCCGCAATGTCCTGCGCAAGCTTCCCTCGCTCGACTCCGACGAGCCCTGCATTGTCGTGGCCGGTGCGCCGAACGTCGGCAAGTCGGCACTCATCACCGCGCTCTCCAGCGGCGAGCCGGAGGTCGCGGTCTATCCGTTCACCACCAAGCAGCTCCACCTGGGGCACTTCGAGCACCGGAGGCGAGTCTACCAGATGGTGGACACCCCCGGCCTGCTCGACCGGCCGATGACTGAGCGCAACCCCATCGAGATGCAGGCCATCGCCGCTCTGGAGCACACCGGCGACGTACTGCTGTTCCTAGTCGACTCGACCGAGGGCAGCAGCATGAGCCAGCAGGAGCAGGCGCATCTGCTCTCCGAAGTCAAGAGACTGATGTCGGAGCGCCCGATGATAGTCGTCCACAGCAAGAGCGACATCCTAGACAGCGTCCCGGAGGATGCCGAGACACTCATCAGCGCCGTCACCGGCGAGGGAACCGAGGAACTGCGAATGAGGCTCATCGAGACGATAGGCGCAGACGAGATTCTGAACCCACTGGAGCTGCCGGAGAACTGGCCCCGAAGGGACGAGTAGTCACTCGACGTGCCAGTGGTGGCCACAGACGCTGCAGTAGAGCCTGTACCCGCCTATTGTAGGGACAAGCCCCGCGACGTCGATCTTCGTGCCGCAGTTCACGCATTGGTGCACACCCATGACACTGGCACCTTGTTTCGGTTCTTCAACAAGACTGATGCCGACTCAGGCTTCCTTGAAGCGTTGCCAGGCCTGCAAGATCCGGTTGTGTGCGAACATCTCCCCAGACCCCGCGAACAGCAGTACGGCAACGATTCCCAGCAGAATCTCAGCTGCGGGATTCAGACTGACCTCGGGAGTGATGGTCACGAGCTGCTTGCCACCGAGGCCGGAGGTGTCGGTGCTCGCTGTGGCGAATCTGTAATCACCGGACTTGAGTTGGAACACCATCGAGCCATCTCTCTCGCTGTCGCCGCCTGCGACGAATTCGAAGTCGTCCGCAGTACAGGCCGTGAGTCCGTTGGAGTCTGGCTCACAGCCACTTGGGGGCGGACTCTCGATGACCCCTATCCAACTGCTGTCGGACTTGTTCCACTCGATTGTCAACTCTATCTCAAGGAGCATGAACGCAGTAGGAGCAGACAGGTCCTCGTTCGTCAGGCCTACCGGGCACCCGGCGGTGTCGTCGGTGCAGGGGACCAACGGGACGTTGGTGCGACTAGGGTCGAGGGCCGGGCTGTACAGGCTGCCTATGACCAGCAGGGCGCAGACAACTCCAACAACCGCCGGGAGGACCGAGAGGATGCGCACCATCATGCGAATCACATCCCACCTGTGTCTCTGTTCAACCTGATGCCCCCATGACTTGCAAGAGGACGAGCAGAATCGCAATCCCGGGGAAAAGGTAGAGCATCACCGTCAGCCTCTTCCTCGAAGCCTCTCTCTTCTCGTGCTTCTCGGCGCAACTCGGATCGGTGCACACTGCAGGATCACTGTCGAGAGGAATCGGTGCCCAGCAGACCACGCAGTGCCTGTGCTCAGGAGTCTGGAACTCCCTCTGCGCGCGCTTTCGACGCTCACCTTCTCGGTGTCGCTGGGCCGTATCCCTAGCTTCCTGAGCGGTCCTCTGGGCCGCCTTCAGTATCTTCTCCTTACGACTCATGGACTCACCTACACGACTATGGTGCCGCCGAACTCCCCGCCTTCGATGGCCTCCCTGATTCTTTCGGGCTCACGCCCGTCGAGGATGAGAAGCGGCATCCCAGCGCGCAGCGCCGCATCTACGCCCATAGGGTCGACGACCTGAGAGGGGCCTGCTCGAGCGTGCTCAGGAGGGCCGACTATCTCCTGTAGCTGGGCGTGGGTGAGCCGGTCGTACGAGGCGGCATCGGAGTTCGTACGTGGGTCAGCGTCGTGGACCTTGGCAACGTTGGTCGCGATGACACAGCGCTCGGCACCAGCGGCGATAGCGAGCCTGATGGCGACAGCGTCTGTGGTGTGGCCCGGCCGTGTCCCTCCCATCACCACGACTTGCCGATTCTCGAGCAGAGAAGCCGCCTCGTTGACACTGTGCGGGATGGTACCGGACACTGGGATCCCGGCATCTGCGAGGCTCTCACGCACTATGGCGGCGTTGAGACGGGTGGCGGCGATGCCGATTTTGTCAAGCCTGTCCTCGGAGTCGATGAGAGGTCTTGCAAGTGCGATTCCCTCGCGTGCGGCGGCTCCGCCGCCGACGACGAGACCGAGCCTGTCATCCATCGCGACGCGGTCTCTAACGATCTCAATCAGACTCTCGAGCCAGGCGTGCCGCTCTTCTACCTCGGGTCTCAGAAGGCTGCCTCCTAGGGCCGCAATCACGGTCGCCATCGCAGGATGGGCACACATACCCCCTTTCAATGCCTGCGGCGCGACCGCGGTGAAGGGTTGAAATGCCGCCCCTACGGCCTTTCACAGAGGAACAGTATGTCTGACGACTTGGCGCAACAGCAGCGTAGGCTCCGTCTGAAGAAGGCGCTCGAGGACCTGACGTCCATGCGTGGCATGGGGACAGAGCTCGTCACAATCATCATCCCGCCTGATAGGATGATTCACGATGCGCGTCAGTACCTCTCCCAAGAGGTCGGTCAAGCTGCCAACATCAAGTCGAAGTCGACTAGGAAGCACGTTGCTGACGCCATCGAGTCCGCGATTGCCACAATCAACCGCTACAAGACCCCCGGAGAACGCGGAATCGGCATCTTCGTCGGCCATGTGATAGTGGGCAACAACAAGACCCGACTCATCTCCACGGTCATCGACGATCCACCGGAGCCGTTCCCGTCATTCAGGTACAGGTGCGACTCGAGATTCGAGGTCAGCCAACTCGAGGAGATGCTGATTGACAGGGCCGCGTACGGCTTGTTCGTCATCGACCGCTCAGAGTCGGCATACGGCTTGGCCACTGGCAAGCGCATGCACTGCCAGGAGCACATCACCTCGCAGGTCCCCTCAAAGCACGGGCGGGGCGGGCAATCCGCCCAGCGCTTTGAGCGGCTGATCGAGGAAGCGGCTCACAACTTCTTCAAGAAGTCCGCAGAGAGGGCCTGCGCCTACTGGCTCCCTCAGATTGAGAATCTCAAGGGAATCATCGTAGGTGGTCCCGGTGCGACCAAGGACTTTGTCGTAAAGAACGACTACTTCCACCATGAGATCAAGAAACTGATCCGCGAGCCGCTGTTCGACGTCGGCTACTCCAACGAGAGCGGACTGCGCGAGTTGATTCAGCGCGCTGGTGGTCTGATGGACCAGATCGAGCTCGACGCCGAGCGCAATCTGGTGGACAGCTTCCTACGTGAGGTGATGCAGCCCAGCCCTAAGGCGACCTACGGGGAGGCGATGGTGAGAACAGCGCTCGATCAAGGCGCAGTCGCAACTCTGCTGCTCTCAGAAGCACTGCGCCAGCGAAGGGTCGGCTGGGTGTGCAAGCCGTGCAAGCACGAGTGGGAGGAGACCCAGATGACCCGCTCAGACATTCCCACCTGCCCCTCTTGTGACTCGGAGAACATCAGGGAGGACCCGGACAGGACGATGGACCTGATAGACGAGATGAGCATGCTCGCCGGGCGCACCTCGGCGGGGGTCAGTCTGATTTCCATGGACACGGAGGAGGGCGCCACGCTGTTCGACGCTTTCGGTGGCATCGCCGCCATCCTGAGATACGCTTGGAGTTGAGACGATGAGAGTACTAGCGGATGCGGTGGGACCGGCTCTGGAGGAGGTACTCTCGGGGATGGGCATCGCCGATGAGGTATGGACGGGGCTGCTCGGCCCGGCCACTGTGGAGGAACACGGTGACCTCGCACTGCCCTGCCACCGGTTGGCCGGCACGCTGCACCGCCAGCCGAACGACATCGCTGACGACATCGCCGCAGCCCTCGGCCCTATGCTATCGGGTACGGCGGGGGTATCTGCGGTCAGCGGCTTCGTCAACATGCGCGCTGACCCCTCCTGGCTCGCGGCCCAAGTGATGGCACTGCTGCCTGATGACAGGCTCGGGATAGCCGTCGAGCAGGCTAGAACCGTCGCAGTGGACTACTCGGCCCCTAATGTGGCCAAGGAGATGCATGTTGGCCACCTCCGTTCGACGGTGATAGGCGATGCGATAGTCCGGATGCTGGGGCACAAAGGGCACACTGTCTACCGTGAGAACCACGTCGGTGACTGGGGCACTCCGTTCGGCATGCTGATCGAGCACCTGCTCGACCTCGGAGAGGCCAATGCCGCTGAGGAACTCAGCGTCGGTGATCTGGATGCCTTCTACAAGCAGGCCCGAGCCAAGTTCAACTCCGATGAGGCGTTCGTCGCGCGTTCGAGGAACCGCGTGGTTCTGCTACAGGGAGGCGACGAGGAGACCCTGAGGCTGTGGCGGATCCTCGTCGACGAGTCGATGCGCTACTTCAACGAGGTCTACGGGATGCTGGGGGTGCTCCTGACCGACGACGACATCATGGGCGAATCGAACTACCACCACCTTCTGCCAGTGGTCGTCGAGCGCTTGCAGGCGAGCGGCGTGCTCGAGGACAGCGAGGGCGCGAAGGTCGTGTACCCGCCCGGCGGATGGCTCAATCGGGAGGGTGAGCCGATGCCAGTGATCATCGAGAAGGCAGATGGTGGCTATAACTACGCCACCACCGACCTCGCCTGTATCATAGATCGCGTAGAGAGGCTTGACTGCGACGACCTACTCTACGTGGTCGGGAGCCCCCAGATACAGCACTTCGAGATGGTATTCCAAGTGGCCGAGCAAGCTGGTTTCATGGGTGAGGCGCATAACGCAGTCCACGTCAACTTCGGCTCTGTATTGGACTCTGACGGCAAGATTCTGAAGAGCCGCGAGGGAGAGGTCATCAAACTGGTGGACCTGCTGCGCGAGGCCACTTCGAGGGCCGAGCAGGCTATTGCTGAGAAGAATCCAGAGCTGCAGGGCGCGCAACGTGAAGCCGTGGCTAGGATGATTGGAATCGGCGCCGTCAAGTACGCCGACCTATCCACTGAGAGGAGCAAGGACTACGTCTTCGAATGGGACCGGATGCTCGCCTTCGAGGGCAACACAGGACCATATCTGCAGTATGCCCATGCAAGGATCTGCAGCATCTTCCGGCGTTCGGGCATCGAACGCTCGTCGGCCAGAGACGCCAGCATCACACCCGCTCAACCCGAAGAGGCCCTGCTGGCACGACGGCTCGTCAACTTCGCCGCCGTCACCGATGCCACGCTGGCATCATACTCCCCACATACGCTGTGCACCTACCTGCACTCGCTGGCTTCGTCCTTCGCCTCGTTCTACGAGGTATGCCCCGTCATCGCGGCTGGAGATGATGCGACCAGAGACAGCCGTCTGGCACTGTGCGACCTGACGGCTAGGACCATCTCAACCGGGCTGGGCCTGCTCGGAATCGAATCACCGGAGCAAATGTAATCAGTTGAACCCCGTGGACCCTCTATGGCGTCTGTAGGGGATATAGCCCCCGACTTCACTCTGACGGCACACGACAAGTCGACTGTGACGCTGAGCGAGATGCGGGGCGGGAGAGTCATCCTGGCATTCTACCCTGCCGCCTTCACCGGAGTTTGCACCAAGGAGATGTGCACCTTCACCGATGCGATGACTGGCCTCGGGGCGGCAGAAGCCTCGGTTCTGGGAATATCGGTAGATGCGCCATTCTCCAACGCCGCTTTCGCCGAGGCGAACGACATCTCGTTCCCACTGCTCTCAGACGTCCATCGCTCTGCAGTCAGTGCTTATGGCATCGCACTGGACGACTTCGTCATACAAGGCTACACCGTTGCGCAGCGTGCCGTCTTCGTAGTCGAGGCTGATGGCAGCATCGGCTTCGCTTGGGTTGCCGACAATCCGGGCCAGGAGCCCGACTACGAGGCCGTGCTTGCTCACTGTCAGTCGCCGTAGGCGAGGTACCTGACGAGGGAGCCGTAGATTATTCCCGAGACCATCAGGCTCTCCTCGTTGAAGCGATCCATCGTATCCAGATAGGTGTGGTACTCGGTCGAGCCCGAGCCGTAGCAGACAATGGCTCTGCCGTAGTCCTTGTCCGAACCCTCATCGTCATCGAGGTTGTAGACGAAGGGAGCGTGGTCGGAGTTGTAGGGCATGGCGGTGGAACTGTGCTTGTGGATGCTGATTGGGTACTTGTCCGCTAGTTCTGGATAGGCGCTCGAGAATACGCTCGCGACACCTCTGATGTGATCGACGTCGGCCTTGTTGTTGCCGAAGAGGGTCACCCCGGAGTTGCGCTCCGCATCGACGTGGTTCATGTCCAGGTTGACGTAAAGCCTGAGATTTTCCGCTAGCATGGCCTGATGCTTGTCGACCCACTCGGTGGAGCCCCACAGCCCCTCCTCCTCGCCGCCCCAGGTGCAGAAGTAGATGGTGTGCTTAGGAGCCCCCAACCGCGATTCCAGAAGTCCGAACTGCCTAGCTATCTCCTGTACGGTGGCAACCCCAGAGGTATCGTCCACTGCCCCCTGCCCGTTGTACACAGTATCGTGATGGGCTCCGAAGATGATGAGCGATTCACCTTGCCCCTCAATTATTCCACAGGGCACGTGTATGGTCGCAGTGCCCTGATTGTTGACATCGGTGATGAACTGCAGACGGGCATCACCGTTGATGACTTCGTCGACGATGGCCTGGCCGACGCTCCTAGAGACCATGATGAAACCGAGATCCTCGGGTATGGGGTCGATGGATGAGATTCCGACCGACTTGAAGTACGGAACGCAGTCGTCGGCGACGAGTTCGTCGCAGTTCTGCTTGTCGTTTATGGTGATGAGTCCCGCGAGGTCGTTGTCCGCACCCCTCTGGAACAGCGCCGTGTTGCCTTCTGTCTCCGGCTCCAGCCAAACAAGGCCGACTCCGTTCGCAGCCGAGGCCCAGTCGGCCGACTCGTTTCCGGTGCCGAGGTCGACTACTGTGATATCATCGACGTAGCGGATGAAGGAGGAGCCGCTGTAGCCCTGTATGACGTAGTCCTCACGGTGCGTGAACTCGACGATGTCGCGGTTGACATCGGTGATGGTGCAGGGCGTGGGCCCGCCGATTATACTCCCGATGTCGCCTGGGGTGCACATCGACAGGGCAGGATCGTTTCCGATGACGAACATCGGCACATCGAATTCCTCCAAGGTGGCGGGAATGCCCATTGAGGAGAAGTTGAATTTGATCGCTTCTGCCGCGTTCTTCTCCTCTACGGTGCCAGAGAGTCTGCCTTCCCACTCCGGATGTCCCATGTCGACCAGCGACTGCGCGTAGACTCTGGCCTGCTCGGAATCGAACTCTATCAGTTCGTAGTCCGGTTCGCCCTTAATCCATGAGATGATGTCGTCACCGTAGAGGATCGCCCCTCCAGAGCCGCCCACCACTATCAGCGCGGCGACCGCGAGCACTGGCACAGGTAGCGCGCGTGCGCGCTCCAATAGTCGCGAAACCGACTCAGGGAGATTTGAGCCTGCAGGCTCATCCCCGACAATCTCCGCATCCATCACTTCCTTCCTCAGCAGCGCTGCGCCTTCGTCGGACTATTGAACCCACGCCGGAGCGGTGTCCGCACTAACCGGTTACTGGCTGCCGACTTCCTTGCCGGTCCAGCGCTTGCTCAGGGAGTGATCTATGTCCATCTGGTCCAGTATCCGAGCGACCACAAAGTCGACCAGGTCCTCAATCGTGGTCGGCGAGTGGTAGAAACCAGGGCTGGCAGGCAGTACGACGACGCCCCAAGAGGACATCTTGGCCATCGCCTCTAGGTGGGGCGTCGAGACCGGGGTCTCTCTGGGCACTACTATCACCTTGCGCCTCTCCTTCAGCGCCACTAGGGCGCTTCGAGTGGCGAGATTGTCGGAGATGCCAGTGGCTATCTTGGCGATGGTCGTGCCACTGGCGGGGCAGAAGACGTAGGCATCGAATCGGGCCGAGCCGGAGGCAGCGCGGGCGGCGAGGTTGCCATTGTCCTCGAGGGTGACCGAGTCGTGGCCGGCGAGTTCCTCGGGTGTGATTCCGCACTCCAGGTCTAGGTTGATCGCCCCCGCGCTAGTGACAATGAGGTTGACCGACCAGCCAGCATTGACCAACTGGTCGAGCAGGCGGACGCCGTACTGGGCCCCGGAAGCGCCGGTTATCGCTACGACGGCCTCAGGCATGGTAATCGATATCCCATCTCGTCCTTGAATGGTTTCCCTAGCTCATCCGCTTTCCTCGAGGGAGTCTGCTAGGTACCGGTACTCGTCTATGTGGTTGTAGAGATAGGAGGAGACTCGCAGGTACCTCCTGTTGTGATGACTCCAGTTGAACACAGGGACTTGAATGCGGTAATCATCCAGCAGGGAGGTGTGAAGTGGGTCTCCGTCGAACACCGACGTCGCAACCGGCCCACCCTCCGGCATCAGCACCGTGCCAAGTGCGGATACCATGGAGTCGGGGCACGGGAGCGGAGTGCCGAGCGCCTCGGCCAAGATCTTCCTAGCGGCCAGTGCGAGGCTGCGGTTGCGATCGATAATCGCAGGCCAGCCGCCGTCGACGAGGCCGCCGATATACTCGATTGCCTTCGGGATGCAAAGCCAAGGAGTGGTGTCTTGAGTCCCAGGCCAGTCAAATTCCGTTCTGAACCTTTCATTCACAGTTCCGGGAATCGAGGCACCGTGGCTTATCGAAAGAGGTCTGATTCCTTCTCTTCGGTCCTCCCTCACATGCAGAAAGGCCGACCCCTTCGGGGTGCACAACCACTTGTGCAGGTTTCCAGCGCAGTATGCAGGTTGCAGTTGACCGAGATCCAGTGGCACGATTCCCGGGCCGTGGGCTGCATCCAGCAGGACGTCGACCCCCCTCGACTGCAACTCTCCGACAAGCCGCTCGAAAGGCATCCTGAGTCCAGTTGGACTGGTTATGGTGTCGATGAGCGCGAGTCGGGTTCGCTCGGTAACATGGCTCAGAATCACCTCGACAACCTCTTCCTCACTTTCGACAGGGAACGGTATGGGGACGACGACCGTCTTGCCTCCGACCCTCTCGGTAACGAAGTCCACCGCGTTCCAGCACGCCTGATATGAGTGGTCGGGAACCAGTATCTCGTCACCCGGAGAGAGGGCGAGTGAGCGGAGGACGGTGTTCACTCCTCCGGTTGCGTTCGGGACGAAGGCCATACCCGCAGAGTCCGCGTTTAGGAACTCGGAGAGAACGTCCAGTGATTCTGCCCACATCTCATCTCCCTCTATTTCGTAGAATCTGACTGGGTCTGACTCTATCTGCGCCCTCAACCTCTCCTGCTTCTCGAGGACGGCCTTCGGGCAAGCCCCGAAAGACCCGTGATTGAGGAAGACGGTGTTGGGGTCGAGTGACCAGTGGTGTGCGAGCTCGCTCCTGCGAGGGAACGCGCTCATGCGACTACCTCGGCAGTCCATGGCTCAGGTTGCATGGGTGCTCTGCCGAGTATTTCCTCGCAGTTCACGAGCAGAGCTTCTTCGATGCGGGCCATGTCGATGGCTCTGCCTTCGAGGTCGTGAGTGTATCCCAGTTGGGCGAGGCTGGTGTGGACGCCCGCTCTCATGCCGCAGCCCTCTAGGTCCTCTACCCGGGTGCCAGGTGTCTGGATGTTGATCGACATGCCGTGGCGGCTGACCCAGTGCAGGAACGAGAGCCCGATCGAGCAGATCTTGTGCCCGTCGACCCAAGTGCCTTGCATGGAGGGGTCCTTGTAGGCCCCGATGCCACAGTCTGCGAACGCCTTGATGGCCCAGTCCTCCAGTCTGCCGATGATGGTTCGGATGCTCTGCTCCTCCAGCCCCCACTTCACTATCGGGTAAGCGACCAGTTGCCCGGGACCGTGCCAAGTGATGCCACCTCCACGGTCGGTGCGCACAGTAGGATAGCCATCGACCACGACGCCTTCGCGTATCGCCTTGGGTCCGACGGTGACGACTTCGGGGTGCTCGACCAGGATCAGGGTGTCGGGAATCTCGTCGGCGATTCTCTGCTGCTGCATCTCCTTCATCGCCTCGGCCATGACGTGATGCTCGACGACACCTGCTCGGAGGATTCTGATCTGATCCATTCGCTCTCCTCAGGTGGTATGTATCGCTTGACCGAGAGTCTTCAGCACGCTCTCGTGGAACGCCTCAGTCATCGTCGGATGCGCGTGTACGGTATCCGCTACGTCCTCAAGCAGCGCACCCATCTCCAATGCGAGTATGAACTCCCCATGCAGTTCGGCCACATGGCTGCCGACGGCTTGGATTCCGAGAATGACGTGGTCCGATTCACGAGCCGTCACTCGGATGAAACCACCAGTCTTCTCAGCCTCGATACTCAGTGCTCGGCCGCTGGCAGCGAGTGGGAACTTGCCGACTATGACTTGCTCGCCCCGCTCCTTCGCCTCGTCAGGTGTGAGCCCCACTGAGACGATCTCGGGCTCCGTGAAGATGATGGCAGGGATTGCTGCCTTGTCGAACTCGCGTGGGTGGCCTGCGATGATCTCGGCCACCATTTCCCCTTGTGCACTGGCCTTGTGGGCGAGCATGGGCTCGCCAGCGACATCACCGATGGCGTAGACGCTAGGGACTGAGGTCCGACACTGCCGGTCGATGCGGATGAAGCGCCCTGAGGCGTCCATGCGGACTCCCATGTTCTCCAATCCCCATCCCTTGGTATTGGGCTTGCGTCCGACGGTCACCAGAACCTTGTCGACCTTGACAGAGTGTTCCTCACCGTCCTTCTCGAAACTGAGCTGGACCTTGCGCGCAGCGCCCTTGCCCTTGATCCCCGTGCCTCGCGCGAGCGCATTGGTGTGGATCGTTACCTTGTGCTTCTTGAGCCAGATCTCCAACGGCTTGCGGATCTCCTTGTCCACGATGGCGAGAATACTGTCGAGACCCTCGACCACGGTCACCTCGGTGCCGAGCTTGGCAAGAGCGCATCCGAGTTCGAGTCCGATGTAGCCGCCCCCGACAATCGCTGCGCTCTTGGGCAATTTGTCGAGGTCGAGAGCGCCGGTCGAAGAGAGGATGAACTCCTCGTCGCATGGCATGAAGGGGAGGTCGATGTGACTGGAGCCCGTGGCGATGATGACATTCTCTGCTTCAATCTCCACAGGACCATCGGCGGTATCGACTGTGCAGTGCCTGGGGTCCTTGAAAGTGGCCCAGCCCTTGATGAGCTCGGCACCCGCGCCCTTCAGAAGTCCCTTCACCCCTAGGTTCAGGCGCTCGACAATCGCATCCTTCCACGACACCATCGCTGCCATGTCGACTTCGGGCGTGCCACTGACCGAGAGGCCCATATGGCCTCCGTCTGAAGAATGCTGCTGCAAGGCCTCGAAACGCTCTGCTGCGTGGATGAGGGCCTTGCTGGGGATACAACCGCGAATCAGACAGGTACCTCCCGCTCTGTCGGCCTCGACTATCACAGTGTCCAGACCTAGTTGGCCGGCCCTGATTGCGGCGACATAGCCGCCTGGGCCCGCGCCGACCACTAGGACCTGACATTTCCTGGACTCAACCATCTTTCACCTCACATGAAGATGAGCGCAGGGTTCTCCAGCATCCTCTTCAGGTGCTGTATCAGTGCTGCACCATCGGCACCGTCCACGACTCGATGGTCGAACGAGCTTGAGAGGTTCATGATTCTGCGGACGACTATCTGACCGTCTCGGACGACCGGCATCTCGCGCGCCTTGTGGACACCGAGGATCGCTACCTCGGGATGATTGATGATTGGAGTGGCTCCTAGCCCCCCGTCGCGGCCAAGGCTGGTGATGGTGAAGGTCGAGCCCGTCAGGTCGTCAAGGCTCGCCGTGCCGTCACGAGCAGCGCCGGCGACTCTCTGCATCTCTTCAGCCGCCTGCCAGGCATCCATCGCCTCGACGTGCTTGACCACGGGTACGTACAGGCCGCGCTCGGTCTGCGTGGCTATTCCGATGTGGACTGCTCCGTGGCGCATCACCACTCCGGCTTGGTCATCGTAAATGGCGTTGCACTCCGGGTGGTCTGGCATTATCTTTGATAATGCGAGCATGATGAATGGGAGGTAGGTCAGCTTTGGTTGGGTAACGTCGCGCGATGCGTTGAGGGTCCGCCTCAGTGTCTCGAGTTCGGTGACATCAGCCTCCTCGAAGTAGGAGAAGTGCGCAATCCTCGTTTTGCTGATGGTCATCTGCTCGGCTATCTTCCTCCGCAGCCCGACTACCTTGACCTCGGTGATGTCTGTGCGTTCGGCGGATTGAGCCGCAGGTTCTGTTCCGGTCACCGAGCCATCCGCGGCGATGAACGCGTCGAGGTCGGCGTTACGAATCCTTCCTGATGGCCCGGAGCCGCTGATTTGGGCTATGTCGATGCCGGCCTCTCGGGCACGCCGTCGTAGGGCCGGGCTTGCCAGGGCCCTGCCGGAAGGCGCTGCGGGAGCCGGAGCGGGTTCTGGATCAGGTTCGGATGCAGGCTCTGTCTCAGGCTCCGGTTCTGGTTCCGAGGCGGCCTCCACCTCGGGCTCAGCCGCCGCTACGGGCTCGGCGGCGGGGGGCGTGTCTTCGGAGTCGAACTCCACCAGAGCGGAGCCGACTGCGATCATGTCACCGGCCTCACCGTTCAGAGAGCTGACCACACCGCTGACTGGAGAGGGAATGGTGACCGTCGCTTTGTCGGTCATGACGTCGACTATCGGATCGTCTTCCTTCACGGCGTCACCCACGCTGACGTGCCATTGGACGACTTCCCCCTCGACGACGCCCTCGCCGATGTCTGGCAGTTTGAACACGTGCATCCCCATTCTCAGTCCTCCTGCGTCCTGCGTATCGCCGCGGTTATGCGAGCAGGTCCCGGCATGTAATCCCATTCAGTGGTGTGTGGGAACGGGGTGTCCCACCCCGTGACCCTCTGGATAGGGCTCTCTAAGTGGTAGAAGCAGCGCTCTTGCACCGATGCGGCCATCTCGGCACCGAACCCACTGGTCTTAGGCGCCTCATGAACAATTACGCATCTACCGGTCTTCTTGATTGAGTTGACGACTGCATCCCGGTCCCACGGCACCAGTGTCTGCAGGTCGATGAGGTCGCATGAGACTCCACTGTCACGAATCGCCTGCTCGCTGACGTGCACCATGGCCCCCCATGAAATCACGGTGCACTCGTCGCCCTCCATCGCCAGCCGAGCCTCGCCCAGAGGAACGGTGTAGTGTGATTGGGGGACCTCGGCCTCTGGATGGCCCTCCCAATTGAGGACGTTGTGAGGATCGCCGTAGAACGGGCCGCGATAGCATCTCTTGGGCTCGAAGAAGATGACGGGGTCGTTGCACTCGATGGCGCTTATGAGGAGTCCCTTGGCGTTGAACGGGGTCGAGCAGTACACCACTTTCAGGCCCGGTGTGTGGGTGAATTGGGCCTCTGGTGACTGTGAGTGGTGGTGCCCGCCCCTGATGCCTCCTCCGGCCGGGGTGCGCACAGTGACAGGAGCCCAGTACTGACCGCCCGAGCGATGCCTGATCTTCGCCAACTCATTGACGATCTGGTCGTAGCCCGGGAAGATGTAGTCGGCGAACTGGATCTCAACGACCGGCCTCAGCCCGTTGATTCCCATTCCGAAGGCCGTCGCCATGATGCCGCCTTCCGAGAGCGGAGAGTCGAACACGCGGTGCGAGCCGTGCTTCTCCTGCAGCCCGTCAGTGGTCCTGAAGACGCCGCCGAAGTAGCCGACGTCCTGGCCGTAGACGATGACATCCTCGTCGCGCTCGAGCATGATGTCCAGAGCGCTGTTGAGGGACTGGATCATGTTCATGTTCGGCATATTCAATCCTCTCTGGCCTCATCATACTGCTCCTTGAGGTGCCAAGGCATCTCTTCGTAGACTTCTGTGAAGATGGTTTCAGTCTCGGGATAGGGTCCGCTCGCCAGATCTCCGAACTTGACAGCTTCCTTGTATGCACTCATTACTTCACCGTCGATGCGTTCCTCGATCTCGGACTGCTGTTCCTCACTCCACTCGCCAATCTTGATCAGATGGTCCCTGAGTCTGTTGATAGGGTCGCCGCCTGGCCACTTGGTGTGCTCGTCACCCGATCGATAACGGCTCGGGTCATCGCTGCTGCTGTGCGCGCCGGCACGATATGTCAGCACCTCGACGTGAGTTGCTCCCTTGCCTGCCGCGGCGCGCTCGCGTGCCCACTTGGTGACTGCATAGAGGGCGAGAAAGTCGTTACCATCGACTCTGATCGAGGCCAGTCCGTAGGGCAGGCCTCGGGAACCGAATTCGTCACCTCCGGTGGCGAAGTTCACATGCGTGGAGATCGCCCATTGGTTGTTGACTAGGTTTAGGATGACAGGGGCCTTGTAGATGCTGGCGAAATTGAGGGCGTAGTGGTAGTCGCCCTCGGCGCTGGCACCGTCTCCTATCCAGGTGATGGTGACCTCGTCAAGCCCCTTGTACTGCGATGCCATAGCCACTCCGACAGCTTGGCTGAACTGAGTCCCGACCGGGCTTGAGATGGAGATGAACCGACCTTCCTTGTAGGAGTAGTGAACCGGCATCTGCCGACCCTTGATGTTGTCTTCGACGTTACCGATGCAGTGGCATATCATGCTGACCATGTCCCGCCCGCGTACGAACTGGGCACCCGGCTGTCTGTAGGAGGGAAAGATCCAGTCCTGCGTCTCGAGTGCCATCGTCTGTGCTATCGCGATGCACTCCTCGCCGAACGAGCGCATGTAGAACGAGAGCTTTCCAGTGCGCTGCATCTTCATCATGCGATCATCGAATATCCTGAGTCGGACCATATGCTCCAGTCCTTGACGCAACTCGTCAGCACTGAGTTTCGGGTTCCAGTCTCCCGACGCCTTGTCGTCGTCGCCAAGCACCCTGACGAGCCCATGTGCATGCGCTATGGTATCGTCCGCACTGCACTTCTTCGGATTGGGTCGCTTTAGGTCGCCGGGCTTCCAAGGCCACGGTTCGAAGGAAGCCTCGTCACCAGGTCTGAACGGAGCGGTTGGCACGTGAAGCGTCTTGTCTTTCTTCTTCCCCGCCATGCCTACAACGCCTCCTCTCCACTCATGATGTTTGACCCTCGGTCAGCACCGGCTCGCCGCCCTTGGCCTCCTCCCAGAGCAGCCCTGCTCTGTAACTGGAGCGGACGAGCGGCCCGCTCGCCACCGCCTTGAATCCCATATCGCGGGCTTTCCGATCCCACTCTGCGAACTGCCGCGGCTCGGGAAACCTCTCAACGGGCAGATGACGGTCTCCGGGCTGTAGGTACTGCCCTAGGGTAACCATCTCCACTCCAGCCTCATACAGCATTCCCATGGCCTCGGTGACTTCCTCATCACTCTCTCCGAGGCCTACCATGATACTGGATTTGATACGTATGTCAGGTCGTAGCCGCCTCGCCTCAGTGAGGATCCTCAGAGACTGCTTGAACGAGGCCCTCGGGTCTCGGACCAGTGCATCGAGGCGCGGAACACACTCGACGTTGTGCGCGAAGACCCGTAGCGGCAGACCATCTAACAGCATGGCCAACGCCTCGAGGTCACCGTCTAGGTCGGAGCACAACAGCTCCAGTCCGACTTCGGGACTGCGCTGGTTGACGGCGACGATGCAGTCGCGGTAGTGGCTGGCCCCGCCGTCGGGCAGGTCATCGCGGTTGACCACTGTGATTACAGCGTGGCTCAGCCCCATCCTCTCGACGGCCTCGGCCAGTTCGGTCGGCTCGTCAGCATCTAGCGGAGGAGGCGTCTTGACGGTGCCAACAGCGCAGAATCTGCAGCCGCGTGTGCAGACCTCGCCGGCGACCATGAATGTCGCAGTGCCTCTGCCCCAGCAGTCGTGTACGTTCGGGCACCGGGCCTCCTCGCAGACTGTGTGCAAACCATGCTCGTGGACGTTGGACCTAGTCTCGTTATAGCGAATCTGGGCGGCGCCAGTAGGCAGGGAGGTCCTGAACCATCCAGGCAGGCGCTTCCGCATCGCTCTGCGGCGCTCTCGGGCCGTGCCTCTGGGCACACCGCCGCAACCGCCGCCGAGAGCGGCTTCGGCATCGACGGTAGGGAGGCGCGTTGCCATCGAGTGTGTCGGACAAACGCTCGCCGTTAACCATTCTCCTACGGAGAATCAGCAGGCTTCTGTGGATACAACGGGTAATATCGGGAATGGCCCTCGGATGCTCATGGACCGGGGCGCTGTGCTGGTGACGGGTGGAGCCAGGCGTATCGGCAGGGCAATCTCACTGCGTCTGGCGGCTGAAGGTTACTCGGTCGCCGTACACTACCGCAGTTCTGAGGACGATGCTGCAGAGGTCGTCGGACAGATCCACTCGGGAGGTGGCAGCGCCGTTGCCGTCCAAGCCGACCTCTCTGACGCCGAGGCTGCAGCATCTCTGGTCTCGCGGGCCAGCAGTTTGGGTCCGCTGTGTGGCCTCGTCAACAACGCATCCCTGTTCGCTCACGATGACATCGACAGCATCGACTCCGAGGGCTGGGACGCCCACATGGACGTCAACGCCAAGTCTCCGATGCTGCTGATTCGCTCTCTCAATCAGCATATTGACGACAATGGCAGGGCTTGCGTGGTTAATGTGCTGGACCAGAAGATAGCCGAACCTAATCCAGATCACCTCTCTTACACGGCCTCTCGTTATGCCCTGCTTGGGCTCACCGATGCACTCGCCAGAGGGCTCGCCCCCCGCATCAGGGTCAATGCCGTGGCACCCGGTCACACCCTGCCGAGCGAAGAACAGACCGAGGCCGGATTCTCTCGCGCCCAGTCAGAGTCCCCTCTCGGATACGGTCCTTCTCCAGAAGATGTCGCCGAGGCCGTATCCTACTTATTGGGCGCCAAGGCAGTTACCGGCCAGGTGCTGTTCGTGGACTCAGGAGAGAGGTTCCTCTCCCGCGTAAGGGATGTCCTGTTCGAGACGGAGTGAGATCATGGACAGCCACAGCAAAGCTCTCCTGAAACTGCTTGAATCCAGCAACAGAGGGGTCTCGTCTCTCTTTCTAGAGGGTGTCGTCCGTGAGGTCGATGTTGGTATTCACCCCCACGAGGTGGGCTCGCCACAGCGAGTAAGCTTCGATATCCACGTGATGATCGAGGGCGCCGAGAAGCCCCCGGAGGATTCGATTGACCAGGTCTTGGACTACGAGTACCTGCTAGCCGCTCTGTACAGGACCCTAGAGATGGAACGACCCGCCTTGCTCGAGACCCTCGCGACCAGGCTGCTCGACGAGGTCCTCGCTCCCGCAGAGGCCGTCGCGGCCTCTGTCCGTATCACCAAGTTGGACGCCCTTGAGGACGGCGGCAGACTGGGATGCTCCATGACCCGGTTGAAGTAGAGTGCAGGGGGCAGGATTTGAACCTGCGAAGCACTACGCACCGGAGCTTAAGTCCGGCCCCTTTGACCACTCGGGAACCCCTGCGACCCTCCAGCGGGGCCATCCTCACTTGAACCGAGTGCACGATACGCCCCTGCCAATTGACGCATCTCGTACCCTAAAGGTACGAACGCTTTAACGCCACTCTGACGACCGAAATAGCGTGCAGACGAGCAGCGCATCGAATGTTGGATTTGGGCGCGCCAGACTGGCTATTGCCCTTGCTCTGGTGATTACGGCTCCTGTCTACCTCTCTATGGCCCCGGGCCCGGAACTGCGTTATTCCGAGCCAATGTCGGCTGATGACGACGTTGAACTGAAGATGTACACCCTGTACCTAGCCTCGCAGAACTCGTCCGCCGGAGGCGACGGCTACATCACGACGAAGGTGCCTGAGTCCGGCGGCCAAGACAGTGCCAGTGCTCTCGACAACGAAGTCGAGTTCCGTTCCGGCGACATGCTCTCATCGCTTGTGGCCCACGGAAGACCCCAGCACGGCGGCGGCTCCAGTTCATACTACCTCCCGCTGGACCTGTTTCTCAGAGCCACGGGACCCAGTGGCTCGACAGTGGACTGGACTATCACTCTCAAGGCCGGCGGCTCCCAAGTCGGCACAGCGTCCTGGGATACCGAAGCCTGCACTACGAGCTTCACCAACAGTTGCAGCTTTGACCACGAGGAGTTCGACATAGACATGGGTCAGGACCAATCGTTCACGGTCGCCAAGGACGAGAGAATCGAAATCACCGTCAGTGCCGAGATGTCTGGCTGCGACGGCGGCTCGTTCCCTAGCGGCTCCAGTTGCGAGGCCGAGGTCGCTTGGAACGAGATTGACGACGAGAATAACAGATTCTCCCAACTCGAGGTCGAGGCCAATGCGATCTCCAACAGCCTCGTCTTGTTGCAGCGAGAGGGCGCCGAGTTGGCCGAGGGCGCCGAACTAGACTGGTACCCGAACGACATACTCTCTGAGCGCGCCATGCAGTTCACTTTCGATGTCAAGAGCGCCTTCGGTCGTTTCGACATCGAGTCGACCCGACTAATCATGAGGGATCCCGATGGAGTCTACAGGGTCGACCACATCATCAACGAGGACGACGAGGATATCGAGGATACCAGCCAGGGCATATTCGGCGAGTACTTCTGGACCTACCCCAGCGGTCTTCCTGCCGGCGAGTACTCCGTCGAGTTGGAGATTACCGACATCCAGGGCAACGCCTTCCTGATTGACCATGACCCGGTCGAGATGCACCAGTGGGGCGTCTCGATCAACCACAGGCTGAACCGGCTGACCGAGTACGTGGCTCCCGGGGAGACCACGGCCATACCGCTGCAGCTGGTCCACAAGGGAGACTCCACCAAGTCGATGCAGGTGGAATTAGAGGTCCTGACTAATCTGGGCAGCTCTTGGCTGCTCGAGTTCGACTCGCCTGGCGGCTACACTCTAAACGCGGGCGGGGACATCCTCAACCCTATCCTGACTCTGACCGCTCCCGACGACCTGACAGGCACCCCGGACGGAATCGAGATCAGGGCGGTCGCCGAGGCCGAGGTGGAGAGCGTCCTGCAGGTTGTAGATCAGGATATCCTGCAGATCGACCTCGAGAAGATAGACGTCTACCAGCCGCCCGAGGTCTCGGTATGGAACGAGGACCACGATGTCCAGATGGCGAACTCGACCCGACCCGACGACTTCGATCAGAGCGCGCCAAGATACGTCGAGTTCGACCAGTTCACCCCTTTCCTGCTGGAGATATTCAACACCGGCTTCGATGCTGACACATTCAGGATCGACGTCCTTCGCAGGGCCAAGTCGATCATCCAGATTTACGACAACGACACAGGAGAGAGGATCCTCGAGGACGTGGGCGACGGCACCTTCCACACCGCTCTCCTGCAGCGGCACTCTACTCAGGTCCTGTTGTTCAACATCAAACCGTCCTCCGACCGAGATGACCCCGATATAGGGGAGATTGAGGTTGAGGTGATTAGCGGCCATAACTCATCCCTCAGGACGAACGTCATCTTCACCATTCAGAGGACGTACGGGATACACGCCGAGGTCTCCCACGACTGCGACGGCTCCCCCCTCGGTCATATGCAGGTGTCGCTGTGCTCGCCTGGCTCGGGCAATGCTGTCGTTGACATGAGGGTTAGGATAACCAACAGCATGACCGGTGGCGAGTCCGCCACCTGGTGGAGGATACAGAACCCCGCCTCGCTCGAAGAGAACACCGATCGGGACCCGGCCTACGGACAGTGGCAGTTCCTGATCCTCGACGAGGACGGCGACGCAGTCCCGAGAGTGTCCCTCGGTCCCGGAGACTTCACAGAGGTCTTCGTCACAGTGACTCTGACAAGCCAGGTCATAGCCGGCAACCACACAGTCTACCTCCGAATCATAGAGGACACCACCGACGATGACGCGAGTTACTTCGACCTGCCAATGGTATTCGAGGTCGAAGCCGACGAACCAAATCTTGAGATTGTACAGGTCTCGCCCAACAGGCAGCTGCTGCCCGGCGAGTCCTACTCGATACAACTCAAGGTCAAGAACAACGGCAACGGGCCTCTGACCGTGCTGCTCGATGCCGAAGTCGAGCAATCCGGTTGGAGCATCGATGTCGAAGGCCCCTCCGGCTCGCCCCTGATCGAGCTTGAGGCCTTTGAGGAGGCTACCTTCACCCTTGATGTAGCCATTCCCGAATCCGCCAACAACGGTGAGCAGGTCCCAGTCGTCGTCACCGCCACCCCCTTCGACACTGAACAGAGCTGGCCCGACGAGTACACCGCTACGACCACAATCACGATGACAGTGGGGATTTCGTCTCTGCTAGACATCCTGATCAACGAAATCACCCATCCACGCCTCTCGTCCATGGTAATCGGCTTGGTCGGCATACTGCTCCTCGTCGCTGGGATACAGAGCAGGATGAACCGCCGTCGCTGGACCGCCCACTTGGCCCTTCTCGAGGCACTGGGCGATGACGAAGACGAAGGCGGAGACGGCGATGAGGAGTCGGACCTACCGGCCCCGGTGACTGCAGTCGAGGAAGAAGAGTCGGACGATTACGAAGACGATGAGATCGAACTCGTCTGAGGACGGGCGAATCATTGTCCGAACGGCGCTCCATTCGTCTTAAGACCCGTACTTCTGCCGTAGGCAGTCAGTAGGTGTCCGAATGCACGCTGTTTCTGCTATCGATGAACACCCGGCTCTGTCTCGCAAGCGCCGTTCCGCCCTCCTCTTCAGCGCCATGCTCATGCTGTCATCCTACGCTGCCTTCGAGTATGGTGTGTGGGAGGCTATGGCCACCACCGACGCTGACGGCGACGGCCTGACTTACGGCCTCGAGTTCTATATCAACACCCAGCCGCAGGACTGGGACTCCGACAACGACGGCCTGCCTGACGGATGGGAGTGGCAGTACGGCCTGAACCCACTTTCAGCTTCCGGAGACAATGGCTCCACTGGCGATCCCGACGGGGACGCATTCACCAATCTCAACGAGTACCAGTACGCCATCCCATCAGGCTGGGACGACCCTTCGACTCCCTCCGTGCTCGACAACGGCGTCTGGTGGAACGGCACCGTGCCTACGAGGAACTGGGACGAGGAGAGCGCCATGCAGATCATTCAGGGGACTGGCTCCGATGGCGCTGACGAGGATCCGATGGGGAATATCTGCAACGACCAGATGGACAACGACCATGACGGTCTGGTCGACACCTTCGACGGTGACGGTGACGGTGATGCCGACTGCTCCAGCGACGACGACGACGGCGACGGCGCCATCGACGAGGACCCAGATGGCTGGGACACCGACGGCGACGGCATGCCAGATGCTTGGGAGGTCGCTAACGGACTCGACCCGACTTCCAACTCCAACATGGACGGGCCCAATGGCGATCCCGACGGCGACGGCCTCGGCAACCTCTGGGAGTACGTCAACCCGGCATGGGGAACTCGAAACGGCTCGACCAACCCCCCTACTCAGTACTTCAGACCGGGCCCGTTCAACATGACAGCCACCGAATCGCCCTGCAACCCGATTCTCGGACTCGGCCCCGGTGGCTGCGTGATATTCACTGCAGAGGTCGACGGCATCACCCAGACCGACCCCAACAACAACGACACCGACGGGGACGGTCTGAACGACTCCTATGAGGCCTTCATCCTGCTCACGGACCCGACCGCTGCCGACACCGACGGGGACGGAATCTCTGACGGTGTCGAGGTCAACGGCGCCTACGGCGACCCACCCCTGGCCACCGACCCGAGGAACAACAACACCGACGGCGACCAGTTCGACGACGGCGAGGAGGATGTCAATGGCAACGGTATCGTAGATCCGGGAGAGACCGATCCTACCAGGATAGAGGACGCGGGCGACTTCGACAATGATGGATTGGATAACTGGGAGGAAAACATGACGTGCACCCTCTGGAACGTCACAGACACCGATGGTGGCGGAGTTAGCGACGGAGACGAGTTGGACCTCTCTCACGCGACCGACCCATGCCTGTCGACTGTGGAGATCGAGAAGCAAATCGTCACGTGGGACTCCGCCAGCTCGATCCTCACACTCAACTCGACTACAGGATTGAATCCCAATCCATTAGACTGGAGGCAGCATGGTGCACCGATGGCATACTATGTGTAGAAAAACGGCATTCGAACCCCATTCATGTTCGAGTCCATTCAAT
>JAKUUO010000017.1 GCA_022448665.1 Candidatus Thalassarchaeum betae
CCACGTAGGTCGTGTTGTTGTAGTAGTGGTTGTTGACAGTTATCGTCGTGTTGTTCAGGAAGTCCTGGAAGTGCTCGTCGAACAGATCCTGCAGGGTTTCCGAGTCGATTTCGTCCCCCCCGCCCTCGCCGGGGTCTCCTGTGCATCCTGCCAGCGAACTGCTGACGAGGACGAGTGCTAGTAGTGCTGCCTTGTGGTCCATGGCTTGCAAGAAGGGTCGGGTTGGATAAACCTCGCGCCGGATTCAAGCACCCATACTCGGCCTCAGGCTTCACGCCAAAGGCGTGTGATTCATTGAGTAGTGGGCCGACGCACAGTCAATGGTGGATTGGCCGGACCCGGGAACCCCGGTGAAACTGACCGTCAAGACGTGGGCGGGCCTAGCCGAGCACACCGGCCTCGCACTGCCTCCAGCGGGCCCCAAGCTCGTGACCCTCAAACTGGTCAACGGCTACAACATCTCGTTCCCCCACTCCTACGTCGAGTCGGTCGAGGAGATCGACGAGGTCCCCGCCGCCGAGGAGGAGGCGGAGCCAGACATCGAGCAGGACGACTCGCTGCCCCTCGTTCACCTGCTCCACACCGGCGGCACCATCGCCAGCAAGGTCGACTACAGGACCGGCGCGGTCAGCGCGAGGTTCACCCCCAACGAGCTGCTGGACGCGGTCCCCGAGCTGCGCAGCATCGCCCGCATCCGCGCGGTGAACCTCGGCAGCATGTGGTCCGACGACATCCGCCCGCGGCACTGGAACAGGATGCTCCAGGCGACCAGCGAGGCGTTCGCCGAGGGCGCTGCCGGCGTGGTCATCACCCACGGCACCGACACCCTGCACATCTCTGCGGCCGCGATGTCCTACGGCTGGGCCGGACGCGGGGGCAGACCGCCGGGGAGGATCGTTCTGACCGGCTCGCAGCGCTCGCCCGACCGCGGCTCCTCGGACGCCGCCGAGAACCTGATCTCAGCCGTTCACTGGGCGGCCAACGGGCCCGAGCCGACCGGCTACCGCGACTCATCCGTGGTCGTGCTGCATGCCGGCTCGTCCGATGGCAGCTGCTCGGTGCTGCCCGGCTGCGCCACCCGCAAGTACCACTCCTCGCGACGCGACGCGTTCAAGCCGATCAACCAGGAGCCTATCGCCCACGTCAAGATCGGACCGGACGGGCCCTCGATCGAGATGGGCGATGCCGTGGGCTTCGATGCCCGGCCCGAGGCCATCTCCCCGATGATGTTCGACGAGTCGACCCGGATCGCCCAGTTCATCGCCGACGCCCACCTGCATCCCGACCTCGTCGAGGCCGCCATAGACGCTGACTACGACGCACTGCTGTTCCACGGCACCGGGCTGGGCCACCTGCCAATCGCCGACCCGCAGGAGGACAGCCCGGAGAACACCCGGTTGAGGATCATGCTCGCCGACCACTGCGCCGCGGGAGGCGTCGTGGTCGTGGTGACTCAGACCATCCACGGCCCCGTCCACATGGACGTCTACGACAAGGGCCGCGACCAGCAGGAGATGGGCATCATCGGGCACGGCTCGCTGTGCCCGCCGTCCTCCGCCCTGGTCAAACTGCACCACCTGCTCTCGAGGGACGAGGGCAGGGACGCGGTCGCCGAGGGCTGGGAGAGCGATCTGGTCGGGGAGAACCCGCCCGACGCCCTGTCCTGAGCGCTCTCGGCCGTCTTGCTGATGAACCGGCTTGCACTTGGCCGGGCCATGCCGGACTCCACGCGCAGCGACGAGCTCGACGCCATGAGGCAGGCTACGCTGAGCCCCGGGGACCAGGCCAGCCTCAGGGAGCTGCGGGCGTCGGGCCGCCAGACGGCCCGCGAGCGCATCGATGCGCTGCTGGACCCCGACTCCTTCGTCGAGGTGGACGCATTCGTCCAGCACCGCGCCCGCGAGCACAACATGCACCTCCACAGGCCCCTCGGAGACGGCGTGGTCGCGGGTCACGGCATGCTCGACGGCAGGAGGGTGGTCTGCTTCGCCCAGGACTACTCCGTGTTCGCCGGGACCATGGGCGAGATGCACGCCAAGAAGATAGCCAAGGTGGCCGAGTTCGCAGAGAAGGCGCAACTGCCGATGATAGGCATCTGGGACGGTGACGGCCAGCGCGTCGAGGAGGGGGTCACCTCCCTCGGCGCAACCGGCCAGTTGCTGGACATCTTGGTGGCCTGCTCGGGCAGGATCCCCGTCATCTCTGTCATACTGGGCACGGTCTCCGGTGTCAGCGCCCTCGCTGCGGGCCTCTCGGACTTCGTGATCTTGGGCGCGGAGCACGGCCAGATGTTCATGCGCAGCCCCTACATGATACCGGAGATAGTCAAGGGGGAGATGGATGAGGCGAGCCTCGGAGGGGCCGAGCAGCACGCCAGTCGCAGCGGGGTTGCGTGCCTGATGGCCCGGGACGAGAGCGACGCCATCGACATCGCAGCGGAGATCCTCTCCTACCTGCCTGACCACACGCTGGCAGAGCCCGTCAAGGTGTCCAGCGGCGACAAGTGGGACAGGAAGTGCAAGGGCCTCTCCAAGACGGTGCCATCGGACTCCAACGTGCCCTACGACATGCGCGAGGTGATCGGCGAGGTGGTCGACGAGGGCAGGTTCCTCGAGCTGTTCCCCAGCTACGCCGAGAACATCGTCATCGGCTTCGCCCGCCTCGACGGCCAGTCGGTGGGCGTCGTCGGCAACCAGCCCAAGGTCCTTGCAGGCTGCCTGGACATCGACGCCTCGGTCAAGGCCGCCCGCTTCATCCGCACCTGCGATGTGTTCAACGTACCAGTCGTCACCTTCGTCGACGTCCCCGGATTCCTACCCGGGACCGTGCAGGAGTGGGGGGGCATCATCCGCCACGGGGCCAAGCTGCTGTTCGCCTACGCCGAGGCCACCGTGCCGAAGCTGGCTGTGGTCACCCGCAAGGCCTACGGCGGCGCCTACCTCGCGATGAGCTGCAAGCACCTCGGCTCGGACTACAACGTCGCCTGGCCGGGAGGCGAGCTGGCGGTGATGGGAGCGGACGGAGCGGTCAACATCATCCACAGGAAGGAGCTCTCCGAGGCCGAGGACAGGGAATCGGTGCACAACGAGCTGATGGAGGAGTACCAGAGCAAGTTCGGCGACCCCTACGCGGCTGCGCGCAGTGGCTGGCTGGATGACGTGATCGAGCCGGTCGAGACGCGCAAGAAACTGATCCAGGCGCTGCGCCCGCTGATGAGCAAGAGGGAATGGGTTCCCCCCAAGAAGCACGGGAACATTCCTCTCTGAGGAATGCAGGGCAAAGCCTCAAGCCACTCCTTGTAATCGTCCCACCATGAGCGAGAGACTTCTGTCTGCCTCGATATGCCTGTTACTGCTGACCTCCATGGCCCCCACTGTCGCCGCAGTGGGCCCTTCCGACTCTGTGATTTGGGGTATATCCTACGATTGGGCGAACTACGAGAACGACATCGAGGAAATTACCGGAATAGACACGAACGCGGCCAATGAGGACCTTGAGGCAGCCGCTGATTACGCCGGATTCCTGCTGGAGAGCGATCAGGTGATTAGCGGCATGACCCAGTTCTTCATCGAGTCCTGGGATGACGATGAGACGGTAGAGATAACCGATGCCAATGGCGACACCCACGAGGTAACCAAGAGGGTGACAGAACTGACGATTCGTCACGGAAATCTCGGAGACATGGGCTTCACTGCCGCTTGGACCGACGAGAACGAGAGCATCGACATCTGGATGAGCGCTTCGACTGAGCAGCTCTTCGTAATCGATGCGGCGTACACCGAGTACGTCGATGATGAACTCATGGTCTACGGCGGCGACTTGGATATGAGCGGCGAGTTCGCTCTTGAGAGCAACATGGAGTTCAACCTCCAGGTCATCGCCGCCAATGAGGTGTTGGCGCCTGAGCTTGGAATGGGGTTCTCAGTGTCTTTCGAAATCCCTTCCATCAATTCTCAGTGGAGAACAGACGAACCACTAGACTACCTGCATCACCTCAGTGAAGAGCCGACTGACGACTCTAACGATTCCACCGATAACGGCTCCGTAGGAGACGAGTACCAAAGCGGATTGATCGAGGGGGACTTCTCCACCATAACAGGCTACTCTATGATGCTGTCAATCGAGGGAATCCCAGCAGAGGATTTCGATATCAACTTGGATGCGTTCAACGTCCAACTCTCCGACAGCATCCCCGGACAGGGTATCTTCTCCGAGGAGATGAACGTATTGTCCGGAGCCGCGTGGGACTGGGAATGCCCCCCTGTCGGGGGGGTTGAGAATGTTAACATCAACCCGTCCTCGAACGAGACAGTTTCCGCACAGTGCGGTTTGGCCCCACCCATTTCAATGGGAATGGCATCGATGATGGCAATCTCGATGATGAGTGCCCTCGACAGTGGTGTGCAGGAACTCTTCTCAGCAATTGAGGAGCAGGTTGGTGCATGGATGGAGGAGATAGCTCCCGAAGAGGACACCTTCGTCTGCGACAACGGTGAGGAGATACCAGCCGAATGGGAGAACGACGGCGAGATAGACTGCGACGACGGCTCCGACGAGAATGAGTCAGGAGGAGGCGGAACCTACACCTGCGACAACGGACAGGTCATCCCCGAGGATTGGGTCAATGATGGAGAGGAGGACTGCGAGGACGGCTCTGACGAAGACGGCTCCGAAGATGTCTTCCAGAAGTACATCGACATGTTCGAGGCCCTAAACAACTCCAACCTAGAGAAGACCATGGAGGCCTTCGGAGAGAAACTGGAAGGGCTAATGGAAGACAACGATCCCAGCGAACCGCTCGCCAATCTGGATGATATGTGCCCAATCATGTTCTGGGACACTAGCAACTCCAGAGTTCTCGGAATGGCATTAATGGCCACTGATGAAGGCGACGATTACGAAGTGCTCCTAGGCCCCGAGATTTTGGGTGTCAAGCAGCACTCCTACGAATTGAGTATCCTCTACCTTACAGGCCAGGATGCAGCGGACGCCAAGTTGGATGCCCTCGGCCTGAGCGAGCTCAGAGACCTAGCGCCCGAGTCTAAGCATGACGTCGAGGAACTGTACGACATACTCGGCGAGGATTTCCTACCCGATCTTGACCAGACGGACACCGATGAGGACGGAGTCATCGACTACTTCGACCAGGATGATGATGGCGACGGCATGTTCGACTGGGAAGACCCAGACCCACTGTCTCCGCCCGAGCCAGCTGAGGACGAATCTACCGGCCACAGCGTTCCTGGAATAGGTGTCATAGCCACTATCTCACTTATGGGGGCGGCAATGCTAGTTCCTCGAAGGGAAGAATAGCGAACACTGTGGTCGAATGGGGAAGTCAGAGTTCGCAACCCTCCTCCTCGCTGCCGCCTTCTTGCTGATGGCGTGGTCGGGGTCTTGGTTCGAGATTGTCGCGGAGGGGACCTACACTGAGGGCCTGGATAGGGAGCCCACTATCCGTACCCAGTACATGATCGACAACAGCCAAGAATCGTTCGAGATGTCAATCGAGAACGCTACTCCCTTACTCCTGTACTGGCTCGAGCGCGAGGACGTCTCCCCGGAGCCAGCCAGTCCGGGAGGGAACTCCAGCGATATACCGGCAGATCCCCCCTCCTCAGATGGCGGCAGCGACCCTTGCTCCGGATCATGCCTCGATAGGGCTAGGAGTTTGGTGGGATTGACGATGTTAGCCCTATTCGCCGCGCTATGCCTGTCTTCAGCACGCCCGACCATTCCACTCAGAGCTGCGGCCGCCTTGGTGTGGTTGCTCGGAACCGTCGTTATTCTGACCGCCGTCCCGCTAGCGGCGGCGGCTGACTTCGGAATCTCAGGAGGCGAGGACGTAGGGGAGTCTTCCACGGGGGGATTCGACACAAACGCGCAGGAGACCGTCGAAGTCGACCAGTTCGCCCACTTCGAGCAGGACGGGGACATGGGATTGTCTTTCGACGGGATATCATTCACCTATGACTCAGTTGGCTTCGATCTCGGACTGCTTGCGGAGGAGGACAGGCAGGCAGTGATAGAAAGCGCCCCAACCGAGGGCGAGTCGGGCTACGAGTCGCTGATTGGGTTCCACGGGGAGATGACCATCGGACCCGGGCCGATCCTCACTTGGTGGCTACTCACGGCGCCCCTCGTCATCGTGAACCTACGGGGTCACAGAGATTCTCTCGAGGAGGAGTGAGAGCGAGGGCAGTTCGGCTGCCCGCTCAGGCGCGAAGATGGATTTCCACGCCTCGAGGTGCTGGGCCGCCACCATGACGACCGCGAACTCGTCGGTGTCCGCGCCATCTCCGTAGGAGATGGAGACCTGGGTATCGGCATCGAGAGGGGCGCTCTGCCCGCCAGCGGGGGCCGCATCGAGGTCGATTCCGAGGGCAGCGCGCCCATCGGTGACAACCGCCCCATCCCACGGCCCGTTGACCAATGCCCTGCGGCCCTGCTCTGGGATGAGCAACCCGCCCGCATCGGCCCAAGCGGCGGCTATCGAACGGGCTGCCGAGCCACCTCCGCGCATCCGCAGGACCGAGCCGTCAGGCTCGATGCCGATGTGACGGCAGGCGGCTACGAACCCGAGCCCGTCGGTGCTGGCGCCAGTCCACTCGCCCTGTGTCCGCTTCAGTTGGTTGATCGCATTGACGCCCTCCGGACCAGTCACCCCGAGCCGGTCCTGAGGGGCGTGCTTCAGCGGTGCGGTGCAGGAGAGCCAGACGTCCCCGTCCAGATCGGCGAGGCGGTGCTCGAACTCGTCTATGTCCGCTGCCTCGAGGAAGACCGCCTGCGGACCCTCGATGCCCAGGTGTCGACCGACTGCGGCGAACAGGCGTGGTGTGAGCGAGTGAGAGACGGGGTATCCCGCGATGCCCCAGAACGACGGCTCACTCACAGGGAACCCTGCGGGTTCTCATCGATGAAGGTTTCAAGAGAGGTGTGGCCTCGCCGCGAGTGATGGACAGCGACCTCGATATCGCCCGGAGTGCCACGATGCGCCCCATAGAGGCGGTGGCCGAACAACTCGGACTGGCTCGCAGTGACCTGATTCTCCACGGGCCGCACGTCGCCAAGATCAACTGGGAGACCATCAAGGCCAAGCAGAACGGGGACAGGGGCCATCTCGTTCTGGTCACCAGCGTCAGCCCGACTGCCTTCGGAGAGGGCAAGACCCTGACCACCATCGGCCTCAATCAGGGCCTCAACGCGCGCGGGCACAATGCCTGCTGCGTGATTCGGGAGCCCTCGATGGGACCGGTCTTCGGCATCAAGGGAGGGGCTGCCGGCGGTGGCCACTCGCAGGTGCTTCCGATGGAGCAGATCAACCTGCACCTCACCGGTGACCTGCACGCGGTCACCTCAGCCCACAACCTGTGCTCGGCCATCATCGACAACCACCTCCACAGGGGCAACGAGCTGGACATCGACATCAACCGAATCTACTGGCCTCGCGCCATCGACATGAACGACCGCAGCCTGAGGCAGGTCACCATCGGTCTGGGCGGGGCTGCCAACGGCGTCGTCCGCACCGACCGCTTCGACATCACCGCGGCCAGCGAGGTGATGGCCATACTCGCGCTGGCGAAGGACTACGTGGACCTGCGCGCCCGCGTCGGGCGCATCATCATCGCCAAGTCGAACTCCGGCGATCCGATCACCTCCGACGACATCGGCGCTGCCGGAGCGATGGCTCTGCTGATGCGAGAGGCGCTGATGCCGAACCTCGTCCAGACCCTCGAGGGCAACCCCGCCTTCATCCACTGCGGCCCGTTCGCCAACATCGCTCACGGCAACTCGTCAGTCATCGCCGACGACATAGCTCTCGCATGCTCTGACTACGTCATCACCGAGGCTGGCTTCGGCGCCGAGATGGGTGCCGAGAAGGCGTTCCACATCAAGGCACCAGCATCCGGGGTCGTGCCCGACTGTCTGATACTCAACGCCACCGTGCGCGCCATGAAGATGCACGGCGGCGGCTTCGCCTCCGGTGGCGGGCGCAGACCGACTCCGGAGGAGCTCGAGACCGAGAACGTCGAGGCGACCAGAGCAGGAGCCGCATCGAACCTGCGCCGACACGTCAGGAACCTCGCTGAGACCAGCATCCCCGTCATCGTCTCGATCAACCGCTTCGCGCACGACACCGAGGACGAGATCGAGGCAATCCGAGACGAGGCCGTCAAGGCCGGAGCCCTCCGGGTCGTGCTGAACGAGTGTCACGCCAAGGGCGGGGAGGGTGCCACGGAGCTGGCCGATGCGGTCGTGGCCGCATGCGCGGCCCACGACGAGGCCGGCCGACCGTACACGCCCACTGTCGAGGAGGGCATGACCATCGAGGAGAACATCCTCAGGGTCGCCACCAACATGTACGGCGCCCACACCGTCGACTTCAGCGACAAGTCCCAGGCCGCGCTCGAGACGCTCAAGGGCTGGGGGATGGGCTCGCTGCCGGTTTGCATGGCCAAGACTCAGTACTCATTCAGCCACGAGCCCAAGGTGCTCGGTGCGCCCACCGGCTTCACCCTCCCGATCCGCGAGATTCGCGTCAATGCCGGTGCCGGCTTCGTGGTCGCCATTTGCGGCTCGATGATGACAATGCCCGGGCTACCTACAAGACCGGCTGCCCTCGACATGGACATGGACGAGGACGGAAGGCTGACTGGCGTCTTCAGGTGAGGTGGTCGCATGCGCAGGATCAAGCGACTGGACGAGGGAGTCCGACTGAGGCTAGACGACGAGGACGACCTGTGGACTGTTTCGCAGTTGTGCAGGCCCGGAACTAGCGTGGGGATGCTGTCCCATCGCAGGGACTCAACCACCGGCACCCAGTCCGACAGCAGGGCGAAGAGCGCCGAGCGCAAGCCGATGTGGATAGTGCTCGAGGTCCAGGAGACGGCATTCCAGTCGTTCACCGACAACCTCCGTATCCACGGGGTCATCACCGAGGCAAAGATCGACATCGGAAGCCATCACACCCACATCATCAGCCCCGGCTCCGAGCTGGAACTTACCCGCGTTGGCGGCCTGCCACCAGCCGACAGATCCCTGCTCAAGGAAGCCCTCTCGGCAGGACGACGCGCCAAGTGCGGACTCGTGGTCGTCGAGTCGGACGAGGTTCTCGTCTTCCAGGTCGCGGCCCATGGCATCCGAGAAGTATCGCAGTTCAGCATGAGGGGCGGCGGCAAGAAGGCCGACGACTCCACCAGCGTGCGCCGTGGCTTCTTCGAGCGCGTCGCCAAGGAGGTCCGACTCGTCTTCAAGGACCAGATGCCGATGGTCATCTGCGGTCCGGGAATGGCCCGCGAGCAGTTTGAGGCCCACCTCAAGGGGCAAGGCGCCCAGAACCAGATTCTCAATGCGGCGACCTCCATAGGAGGTCGGGCCGCAGCAAACGAGGTCCTAGCAGAAGGCCTCGCAGACTCGTTGCTGGGAGACTACTCGCTCACTCAGCAGGTACGAGCGATCGAGGAGGGGCTGAAGCGGATATCTACCGGCGGAGCGGTCTCATACGGTCCCGATGCGATAGCGGCCGCCGCCAAGCAGGGCGCCGTCGAGACATTGATCATCGAGGCTTCCATGCTGCGCAGCGGCGATGATGAGGCCCGCGAGCACTGGGAGAGGACAGCCGCCAGCGTAGAGGGCTCGGGTGGCGGCATCATCCAGGCCTCGGTCGACCACGACGCCGGCCAGCAGCTGCTGGGCTTCGGCGGGGCCATCGCCCTGCTCCGCTGGAAGACCGAGTAGGCAGGCTCATCACCGCCGAGCGTCAGCGGCAGGCATGGCTGCGAGCGAAGTGCGCATCGTCGCCTTCGGAAGGCCAGAGCGTGACGATGCCGTCTCAGCAGTGCTGTCCGCGGCAGCCCAACGAGGCGCCAGAACGAGGTTAGTGACCTCGGCTGCAGACGAGGACTTTGCGACGATGGACCACGGGGCCATCGACTGGAGGGGCGTCCTCGACAACGCTCACTGGTTGGTGTCTTCAGCATCAACCTCACTGGAGGGCACCTCACCGCGATATGCGTGGGGGGCAGCAATGACCTTCGGAGAGTTAGAGGGCGCGCGCACCGTGATGCTTGTTGACATGGCCTCAGACCCCTCTAGACTCGCTGAGTCGTGGGGTGCTGTGATTGGGAGGATTAGGCAGGTCCACGTCCTTTTCATCGCCCCCGAAGCCATCGACGCCCTGTCCGCTCTCGAGGAGGTCAGCGCCGCGGAACTCCTGCAGTCGATCCGCCACCGCAGCCTAGTCCCTCATGTCTGCACTTATCTTCCCAACGAGCGCGTAGCGCTCGTCGAGCACTCGCTCGGCTCGGTCAGCGTGCAAACGAAGACAGAGTGCCAACCTCTGGAGTGGCTGGCCGCCTTCCTCTGCGAGCTTCCCTCAGCAGGTCCGGGGCAGGCTGGCGTCGAGCATGCATCCGGTGGGTGTTGAAACTTGAATTCGAACTGCATTAGACACCATTAGCAGAGACCCCTTTTGAAGGGGCACCCGTTCGGCCCGACCCGCGAGGGGTGCGAGCATGTCACTGAAATTAGGTCCGGCCGGTGTTCCGCTGTCCTGCAAGGGACGGACGATTGTCGAGGGAATGGACGACATCACCTCTCTCGGGCTTGATGCGATGGAAATACAGACCGTGCGAACGGTCCAGCCGAAGCACTTCGATCAGTACTGGCAGGCGGGCATACTTTCCTGGGACTCTGACCTCGAGATGAACCTCCATGGGCCCTACTACGCCGAACTCCTCGGCTCAAAGAGGGAGCGCAACCGAACACTCACCAAGATGGAGGCCAGCATGCAGGCTGGCAAGATTGTCAACGCGAGGCACCTGGTGTACCACGTAGGCCCCTACGGCGAGTACGAACCCGGCACCGAGGCAAACGAGCAGGTGGCGAACATCTTCTCCGGAGTAGTCGACCGGGTCCACCAGATCTGGGGCGACAAGTCGGAGGAGGAGGACTACGCCGCATTCCCATGGGTCCACAAGTCCAAACCCTCACTGGTAGGTATCGAGACCTCGGGCCGACAGGATCTGTGGGGCACGGTCGAGGAGGTCATCGAGGTCTGCAACCACGTCGATGGCACAGTGCCCGTGCTCAACATGGCTCACATCCACGCTCGCGGCCACGGTAGGATGAGGACCAGCGAGGACTACTCCGAGCTGTTCGAGCAGGTCCGCAAGGACTACGGCGGCAAGAAGTTCTACTGCCACTTCGCCGGAATCGAGCACCGAATGGGCAACGCACTCCATTACACCCAGATCAAGAAGTCCGATCTAAAGTTCGAGCCCTTCGCCGAGTTCCTCGCTGAGGAAGGAAGCTGGCTCGATATCACCATCATCTCCGACTCACCGCTGCTTGAGCACGATGCCATGTACATGCTGCAGCACTACGACAAGGCGAGGCAGAGACTCCTCGAGATCCACGCTCGCGAGGAGCGCCGCATCAAGCTCGCGGTGGAATCGGGAATGTCACCCGAGGAGCTCGAGATGCTCGAGAAGGAGGCTGCCGAGGCGCGCAAGGCCAGCTCGGACGGAGAAGTCGAGAAGCCCGACTCGGACAAGCCCGCCAAGAAGGCGAAGAAACCGGTAGCCAAGGCCAAGGGCAAGATGATGTCATTCGACAAGGATGAGGACTAAGACGACCTCTTCTAGCGATTCCACCCTCGGAAGGCTTGAAGTCAGAATCACAGTGGCGAGGTTGCTACGGGACTGTAGCTCAGCTGGGAGAGCGCCGCACTGAAGATGCGGAGGCCGCTGGTTCAAGTCCGGCCAGTCCCACCACTCTCTGCTACTGTTCGCAGTGGTCCTGCTGATTCAGTTTGCATTCTCTAGGACGCCGGCTTGGAGGGCATGGAGTTTACCGATCCCCACTGTCGCGGAATCAATCAAGGCATCGAGTTCCTCACGCGTGTATGTCGCCTCCTCGCCGGTGCCCTGGACCTCTACGAAGCCGCCGTCACTGGTCATCACCACGTTCATGTCGACATCGGCATTACTGTCCAGGATGTAGTCGAGGTCGGTCCTGACTTCGCCGTCGACCATCCCGACGCTGAGTGCGCCGACATCGTTTGGCATCACCGCGGCCTCGTGAGCAGCCCTCTCCTTGGCATTGAGTGATGGGGACTCCACTCCGTTGCGGATATCCTCTCTGGAGAGCCGCATCTCCTTGGGTAGGCACTCGCCCGATGCTATCAGTCGGCGGATTGCCAGTCTGAGGGCGATTGAGGCGGCGGTAACAGAAGCGCATCTCGTCCCGCCGTCGGCGTTCAGCACGTCGCAGTCTACTGTGAGCGCGATTGGACCGAGTTCCTCAAGGTCGACCGCGCCGCGCAGCGAGCGGGCGACCAGCCGCTCGATCTCTTGGGTCCGCCCCTTGGCGCCGTTGCGCTCGCGGCGGAACCTGCTGTCTGTTGAACCAGGCAGGAGTGCGTACTCGGCGTGGACCCAGCCGCGCTCCGCATTCCTTGGGAACCAGCGCGGCAGACCAGCGGCTTTCGTCGCGCAGGCAAGGACCATGGTGTCGCCCTGGCGGAACATCAGCGAGGCAAGTGCATTGGGGGTGAAATCGAGCGTGACCTCGATGTCCCTGAGCTCGTCTGCACCTCGGTCACTGCCTGTATCGCCCGACTTCATCTTCGCCATGGCACTGCGAGCGGCGATTCCCGCATGAATCATTCGCGTCGGGCGTGTGGTGGCCGGAAGGCGTCTACCACTGCCGAATCAGTCGTGATGTAAGGCCCTCCAACGAGGTCGATGCAGTAGGGAACGGCGGCGAAGACCTCGTCTAGTATCTCGCGGATCGAGCGAGGCGAGCCGGGCAGATTGAGAATAAGTGCGGAGCCTCGGATTCCCGCAGTCTGCCGCGAAAGCACAGCGGTGGGGACGTGCCGCAGTGATATCGCCCTCATCTGCTCGCCGAAACCCGGCAGCATCCTCTCGCACACCGCCTCGGTGGCCTCTGGCGTCACATCCCGGGGTGCGGGTCCAGTTCCCCCGGTGGTCACGACCATCGAGCAGCCTTCGGCGTCGACCAGCTCTACCAGCGCCGCCTCGATGAGGGCCGACTCGTCGGGAACGAGTCGGCGAACCACCTCCCACGGCGAGGTTATCGCCTCGTCGAGGAACTGCTCGATGGCAGGTCCGCTGAGATCCTCGTAGTCTCCTGCACTGGCTCTGTCAGAGGCTGTCAGTACCCCGAATCTGCACAATTCACCGGCTGCCATCGTGGTCCGACAAGAGGTACTCTGAATAAACGCAGTCACTCACTCAGTGTGTAAATGGAATGCACATCTTCAAAGACCGCCGAGTGAAACTTGGAGTCCCGGAGGCGATGAAGTGCTGAGTCTACCCCAACACGCACGAACCAACGTTGCCCCGACGTCGTTGCCAGACGCTTCTTCGGAGGCTCCCGCACCAGTGGTTTATGTAGGCTCAGTTCTCATTCACTGACGCAGGTGAGCACATGACAGAAGATGGAAGATACACAGCACAGGTCACTGTGGTGAAACAAGAATGTCCGGATGCGGACGACAGCGAGATAGAAGAGGAGTTCAGACGTTATGAGGAGGAGTTCCTGATACCTCCCGAGGACGCTCTGCGTTCAGTTGTCCGCAAGTTCCAGACTGCCTCCGGGATGGAGGTCACTAACCTGGCCTCGCCAGCTAAGGTCGAGAAGAAGGTCAATCGCTTCTCCGAGCTCGGTGCCGACGACCGCAACGTGACAATCGAAGTCGCAGTCATCTCCTACACGCCACGCATTCAGATGGTGCGAGGTGAGGAACGACAGGTCGCATTCGGCTGGATTGAGGACAATCCCTGGGAGAACAGCGACCAACGCGAGCGCTGGGACTACAAGGACTGGGGCGAGCAGAGCGAGAACCTCGCCCCAGGCTCGGTCGTGCGGCTCGAGGGCGCGTCGGTCAACGAGTGGAATGACAAGCGCTCGATAAACGTCAATCGCACCACCCGGGTGACCGTTCTGCGCGAGGGCGGCGCTCCAGTGACGCAGGTCAGTGACGAGCCCGTCTCCATAGAGACAGCCTCGGAGAACGAGGGCTACGTGAATCTCGTCGCGCGCCTGATTTCGTCCAAGCCCGATGTCATCGTGAAGCGTGACGGCAGCGGTCAGTTAGATGTCGTCCGCGGTAGGCTGGCCGACTCCAGCGGGAGCATCGGCTTCCTGTCATGGGTACCTCTCGAGCACGAGCCCGGGACCTTGCTCAAGATAGATGGCGCATCCGTTAGAAAGTTCCGCGAGACTCCGGAAATCAACATCGGCGACAGGACCAGGATAGAGGTTTACCACGACACGGCATTCGCCAGTATGGATGACCTCTCACAGGCTAACAAGGTCAGCATCGCCGAGTTGCGCAACGGAATGCGAGACATCGAAATCACAGTCCAAGTCGAATCATGGGACCAGCGCTCATTCACCTCCGAAGACGGTACCGAGCGAGTCGTCCGCAGCGGCGACGTCCTTGATCCCAGTGGCCTCTGCCGACTCACTGCTTGGTGCGAGATTGACCCCAAGCAGGGGGACTTCCTGCATCTGACTGGCTCCCGCGTGCAGTATTGGCAGGGTTCCCCAGATCTCGTCGTGGACGATGCCGCACAGGTGACTGACCTGTCCGACCCGCCCTGGGACTCGATAGACCCTGAGCAGCACTGGATCGAAGCCGACCTGACGACTGTGGTCACCAGCGGCTCGCGCAGAGGCATTCGCACCAACGGCACCATCGTGGCCGTACGCAGGGACTCTGGCATCATTGAGCGGTGTCCTGAATGCAGACGCGTCCTCAGGGACGATGCCTGCATCGATCACGGCCCCCAACGTGGAGTCGAGGACCTCAGACTCAGGTTCGTCATCGACGATGGCGTTTCCAATGCATCACTCTTGTTGGCAAAGGATCCTTCAGAAGCCTTCCTTGGGATGGATCAGGAGGCTGTTAAGGAGCAGGTGGACAAGGACGGCCAAGACGGATTCGCCGCTTTCCTGCGCGAACGCGTGCTCGCGCGCAGACTGAGCGTCAGAGGGCGCTCGATCATCGATGACCAGGGTGCCATGCTGCTCGCCGATGAGGTAGAGCAAGACGAGACCACATCAGCCGACGCCGCCAATGAGGTAATGCAGCGTTGGGGGGTGGTACTTTGATGCAAGAGCCAACACGTCGATTTTCCCGCCAGAGCGCTGTGCGCATGTTCGCGCAGGAGTACCAAGAGGCTTCACTGCCTGAGGAGGGCTCCGGCGAGTACGACCCGTCGTTCGTCATCACCAAACTGGGTGCCAAGATCAACCGCGCGCTCGTCTGTGGCGTCATCGACAGGATGGAACGCCGAGAAGGTGAGAGTGGTCCTAACTACTCGGGCCATATTAGGGACCCGACTGGGAGCCACCGGTTCAGCGTCGCGCCATTCCAACCCGAATTGCATCCGGACTTCGAGGAGCTGTTGGCTCGCTTCGAGTCCGGTGACAGGTTCCTGCTGGCCCTAGTGGGCAAGGCCCGATGGTTCGAGTCTGAAGACGGCGGTGTCTTCACCACGTTGCGTGCTGAGGAGTTCACTGTCATAGACAAGGAGTGCTACACCAACTGGTTGGTTGAGACGGCCGAGGCGACTCTGCGACGCATCGACGCGCATTCAGCTTCGCTGGAGAGCGAGTTGACTCCTGTAGCACTCGAGGCAGCCGGCGTGCCGAGCGACCTCGTCGACGGTCTGATTCTTGCCCGAGGGCACTATGGCGAGTTCGACCCGGAGAACTACCGGGTCGGGGTTCTGCAAGCGCTCTCGATGGCGATAGGCAGAACCAGCATCATGGAGGAGCCGGAGCCGGCAGCGCCCGCTCCGACTCTAGATGAGGCGGCCTCACACGCTCAGGGGGGCCCACCGACGCCGTCCGAGCCACTCGGCGACGCTCTCCCCCTAGTCATTGAGACCATTCGTTCACAGGACGCGGGAGAAGGCGTCGAGTACGGCAATATCATCGAAGCGCTTGTCAAAACCGGTCACTCGCGAGAGTCCGCCGAGGATGCCTTGGAAGACGCCCGTACTCAGGGCGAGGTGATGGAGCCCCGCTTCGGATTCTTCCAACTAGTGCCAGAGTGATCAGTCCTCGGGACTCTCTGAGAGCAGCGTCTCAGCGTGCCGCATCTTCTCCCTGACCCTCTCCAGCGTGGCGTCGGAGTTGATTCTGCTGCGAGATTCCCCCTCACCGAGGGACCCACCCTTGATCTCAGCGATATTGGTGGCAACGCGCCTCACCCTCGAGCGCACCTCGTCCTCGTCGAGCGGCCAGCCCCTGCGTTCTGCGAGCTTGATTAGGAGAATCTGCTCTTCCTCGCCCCAATGGCCACCGTGCCCTCTCAAGATGGTCCCGACCATCCTCTCGAGGTCCTCGACCCTGGCTTGGATGGTCAGCAGCGCCCCTTGGACAGATGACTCAGCCTTATCTAAATCAAACACCAGCGCGTCGCTGGCATCCTCCAGCACCGCCTCCGCAGCCGTCCGCTGGAAGTCGACCTCCTCCTCAGGCTCGGCGGACGACTCTTCGAATTCGGCCTCGACCTCCTCAACGACATCCTCAAACTCCACCTCAGCTACACCCTCAGAGACATCGGGGATTCCTGAGCGCCACAGGCTTCGCTTGATCCTGCCCCAGCCGTTCGCTTGATTGGTCAGGACACCTCCGACCCGAGCCATCAACACCGTCCGACTGCCTGTGACTCTCGCTTCCAGTTTCTGGCATAGTTCTTGGAGAGTGTCGCGATCCATCTCGGCCAGTCGCTCCACGGTCAGTCTGCGTGAGTCGAAGTTGAGGTGAAGCCATAGCCTCTGCCGCCTCTCTTTATGTGAGCCTGATGACTTGATTCCGAAGACCTTGAGTACCTCGCCGATCTCCTTGTGGGTCATCGATTGGATACCTTCCCATGAGAGATCGTCGTCACCTAGAATGTGATGCTGAATCAGTCTGGCCCGTACCACTTCGACCGAACCGCTCTTGCTCAGCCCCGCCTCCTCGGCCCTGTTCCGGAGTCCACGTAGCCGATCTCTGTAAAGCGCGTCGAGCAGCACCCTGTCGATCCCCAACCCCAGCACCTTCTCAAGCACTCCCGCGCCTCACCCGTCATATCGCTTACGCAGCACCACAGGTGCTGTGGCGGTGTTAGCGGCTGTTGGGAGTGGTCACCGTTTACTCAGACAGGTCGATGTAGGCAGGAGCCTCGACGTCGGTGTGGAAGTCCTTGGGAACCTCTCTAGAGGCCTCGAGGAGAAGAGCCTCCCAGTCCCTCAACAGTGAGATGATTCCATGCTGGTACTGGGAGTATGTGATGACCCGTTCGAGACTCAGCGTCCTGTGCCCGTTCTTAGAGAGTACCTCAAGCCTGACTTCGACGCGCACGTCGTCATCGAGCACCTCTCCCTCTGTGTCTTGACAAGACTGCAGCAGGGTGATGTCCTTGGTCTCCTCAGCCTGCTTCATCAGGGAGCTGACTTGCCTGTGCCTGACGAGGACACCAGTCCTCTCCAGCATCTCCTCATTCAGACCGGCAATTAGGTGGTTCTGCACCCACCAGACCGTGTTGCCCTCTCGCTCGGAGATCTGCGCCGAGATGCTGAGGGGAAACCGCTTTCTCGCGAGTACCACGACGAGGTCGGCGTATGGCAGAGGCAGGAAGTGTGGGCCGCCCCTGTCCTTCGGGTCTGGAAGCAAGGCATGCCTGCGAACGCCAAGTTCGAGCTCGTCATACACCGGACGAGAGGTGACGTAACCATCGATAGCCCCGCTCTGTCTCATGGCCTCCATCCATTCCGCCATAGCCATGGGCTCCTCTGGGACCTCGCCCAACTCGCTGATTGATGCGTAGGCACCTGGTCTCAGGACGCGCAATCCTCGTCTGGCTCGGCGCAGTTGCCTGCGGACCAGTTTGGAATCTGACAGTATCACCGCAGACTTCGGCTGGTATGCGATCTTGTTCTCCGACACCAGTACTAGGTTAGGCCGGCGGGGGGTCCTCGCACCCACCACCTCGCATCCCGCCTCCAGTATCTCCAACTGCCTTCCGTGCAGTATCCGCGCCGGTATGGCGAGCATGTCCACCTTGCCGCTTCCCAGCATAGCCAGCCCTTCTGAGAATCCGTCTACTGCGCGGCTCTCTATAACGAGTTCAGGAGCATCGCCGGAGGCGGCGAAGATCGCTATGTGCTCGGATACGGGACAGTCTGGCGAGTCTATGGTCGCCAGTGTAAGTAGGTCCATCATCGCATCCACCTCAAGGGAGGGGGCACGCCTTGTGCCCGTTCGGCGGCGCGCACACCTGTTGATATAGGCGACCCCTGCCAAGAAGGGCGAATCAGCATGGTTTCGATGCGTTCGGAGAATGAGAAACTCGCCAATAGGCACGACATCATCGAGGAGGCTCTGGAGGACTTCGTGCAGGAGAGAATGACCGGCTCCGAGGCTCCCCCTATGGCATTGGCGCGGCACGTCCTCCTCGCTGGAGGCAAGAGGTTCCGACCCGTTCTCGCGCTGCTCGCATTCGAGGCCTCAGGCGGCGAGGACCAGTCCGAGGTCATGGATCTCGCGCTCGCCTCCGAGATTGTTCACACCGCCACTCTCGTGCACGACGACATCTACGACCAATCCAAGACCCGCCGCGGCAAGCCGACACTGCACTCATCGTACGGTATCTCCCACGCCATCATCGCAGGTGACTACCTGTTCGTCCTCGGCTTCGGCCTGGGGGGGCGTTACGATGCTCAAATAGTAGAGCGGATGGCCCGCACCTGCGCGGGCTTAGCCACTGGTGAGCTGCTGCAGTTAGAGCACATTGGCGACCTCGCAACCACTCCCGAGGACTACTACGCCATAATCGACGGCAAGACTGCAGCCCCCTTCGCTACCGCGTGCTCGAGCGCGGCAATCGTTGCCAGTGCACCCGATTCGGTAGTTGAGTCCCTCGAGGCCTTCGGGATGGAGGTCGGACGTGCATTCCAACTCGTTGATGATATGCTGGACTTGACCGGTGAAACTTCGATGGGCAAGCCCAGGGGTACCGACGTTCACGATGGCAAGATGACGCTGCCAATCATTCACGCGCTCACTATGCTGCATGGCGTTGAGCGCGAGCAACTTGCCGACGTGCTGCAGAACTTCAGTGACAACCGCTGGGGGGAACTGACCTATCTCCTTGAGGAGGCAGGCTCATTCGATTACGTCACCCAACTCATCGAGAATCACGTCGACCGTGCTCTCGAGGCGATAAGTCCGCTTCCACAGAGCACAGCGTGCGACCTCCTGGCAGTGGTCGCCAGACGCTCACAGTCGCGCCGGACTTGAGGACATGTCCGACATCCGCACCGACTGGGATGCGATAGTCATCGGCGGAGGTCCCGCTGGAAGTACGACGGCGCGATATATCGCAGAGGGTGGAGCGGACGTTCTGGTCATCGACGGCAGGGACCCGATAGGCTCGCCGCTGCAGTGCGGGGAGCTCGTTCCCACCAACAACGAGATGCGCAGGTTGTGCCCCGACGTCCCAGATTTAGACGACCTCCTGCAGACACCGGAGGCAGCTATCTCAAAGAGGATCCGGGAGATGCATCTAGTTCCTCCTTCCGGCAAGCCGCTGAGATACGATTTCGAGGGATTGGTACTCAATCGTGTAGCTCACGACGAGGCTTTGGTAGAATTGGCTGAGTCAGCAGGGGCCGAGTATCTCGTCAACAGCCGAGTCGAGAGAGTCGAGGGCGAGACAGTCTACCTCAGGGGCGGCTCCGAATACACTGCGAGAGTCATCATCGGAGCCGCTGGGCACAACGACCCGATCCGCAAGTCACAGTGGCACGAGAAGTCGCTCGACATCCCTGTGAAGTTCGTGCTCATGTCCGGTGAGTTCACCGATGCGGTGGAGCTGCACTTCGGCTCAGTAGCACCCGGCGGCTACGCCTGGATGTTCCCGAAGAACGGAGGGGCGAACATCGGGCTCGGCATCCAGAGGAGACTGTCCAAGGGCAGGAGCCTGAACGACTACGCCGAGGATTTCATCTCGAGGTATCGAGGACAGATAACCTACAACGGGGCCGGCTCCCTGCCGATGTCTGGCTCCATCCGCCCCCTCGTCAAGGGCAAACACCTCCTCGTTGGCGACGCCGCCGGCATGGTCCTACCCTCCAATGGCGCCGGCATCACGATTGCGATGATCGGCGGCAGGATTGCAGGACAGGTAGTCGCAGAGCACCTGCGGGACGGCACACCGCTCAGCGAGTACGAGATGAGGTGGGATGCCCAGATGGGCAAGGTGATGCGCAACTCGAAGCGAGCCTTCAGGTTCGGAAGCCTGCTGTTCCGCTCTCCCGATTGGCTGCTCAATCTGGCTTTCAACAGGTTGACCAAGCCGTTCATCTGGAGGGCTGTGACCTGCCGCCCGCTGCTTGGCCTATGGTGAGGCGCCCTGCCAGATGGTGGCCATGCCGGGGAACACGACTTTGGCTCGGACATCGGTGAATCCGACCTCCTCCAGCATTCGCACGTAATCACGTGTGGTGCCGAAGCTCGAGTAGGTCCTCGTCAGCCACCTCCAAGGGTGGTCACTCTTACTGTAGACGAGTCTGGCGTAGGTCCCGACCCAGATCCTCATCCAGAGCCAACCGAGTACTCCGTGGAGCCGGTTGATTTTGGCTGGGTCGACGATTACGATGATCCCGCCCGGCTTGAGGACTCTGAGCACCTCGGACAGGCCGGCTCGCTTGTCGTACCAGTCTCTGAACGAGAACAAGGAGCAGACCGCGTCGAACGAGTTGTCGTCGAATGGCAGGTCCTCTGCTGTGGCTTCTACGAACTCGACAGCGGAGTCGCCGCGAGCGGCCCGCTTGGGGTTGACGCGGGACTCAGCGGAGCGCAGCATCTCCGGAATCGGGTCGAGGCATACCAAGTCCCTGCCGACGACCTCCTCGGCGAAGCTCCCAGGGCCACATCCCACCTCGAGAATCCGCCCCTTTGCAGGCAGCCTGTCCTGAACCATCCTGCGCCACTTGGAGACCTGTCCGAGGGTTGCGAACCTGTTGATCCTGTCATACGCCGGAATACTCATCTCGAGATTGCGCTGGAGCTCGTTCCACTCCTCGGCACCGATACGTTCGGCATCCATGCAGACTCCTCCGCCCATCCTCTATTTGGTTGAATCCCGTGACTAGCCTCAGAGCCCACGAAGGGGCGAAACGGTCAATATGATAAACTCGCCAACTTTGGGAAGTTCACCCAGAGGGTGAACACGTGGCTAGGGATGAAGTTCTGAGATCAATCAAGGAGGCTGAGGAGAAGACCGGTGCCAAGTTGGAGAATGCCCGCAAGGACTCCTCGAACATCACCAGCAAAGCTCGTGGCAAGGCGGCTGACCTCATCTCCTCCGGACTACAGGACGCCGAGGCCGAGGCGCAGTCTATGGTCGATCAGGCGAGAGACGCTGCGAACAAGCAGGCCGATTCCGCCCGAGCCGATGGCGAAGCTGCCCTGACGGCGATTCACGAGCACGGTGAGAAGAACCGCTCGTCTGCGGTCGATGCGGTACTAGATGCGTTCCTCCAATCATAGAAATCCAACAGAGTTGACTGATAAATCGGAGTTTGTGTTCATGGGCAGTTTGACAACCCAAGGTATGTCGCGCTTGACTGCTGCCGGCTCGCTATCCAGAGTCGATGAAGCTGTCCGCTCGCTCGCTGATCTGAAGGCGGTCCACCTCCTAGATTATCCCGGGGACGAGGAGGGCTTCGACCTCGGCAGTCCAACCGATGAATCCGAGGAGATCGGGCGCGACCTCAACCGCTACCGAAGCGCCTCTTCCCAACTCGACCTCATCGACCCGAAGACCCTGCTCGAGTCCGAACCTATTCGCGGTCATCTGGACGGGGAGCTTCCTTCTCGTGTCGAGATGATGCTCGGCCACTTGGAGCGACTCGATGTCATCGACAGCGAACTCTCCAGCATGGCCGAAGAGGGAGACGCCCTGGAACTGCTGCTGCCGCTGGACCTCGACCTCGACCTGCTTTCGGGATACGGCTCCCTGACCGCCTTCGTTGGTACAGTGAAGGATGCCTCCCGAGCTGAGTCATGTGCCCCCGACGGCCTCGTAATCATCGAGGGGGCCAAGCCCTCTGTTGTCGCCGTGTTCTGCAAGAACGACTCCTCATCCGCAGTCCAGTCTGAGTTGGCCGAGGCGGGATTCGCCGCTATCCCGATTCCTGATGGAGAGGGTCCTGTGGGGGCCCGTCAGGAAGTACTCGCTGCGAGACGCGGCGAGCTTCTGGAAGAGCGCTCGACGCTGCAGGGCGAGTTGGATGTCTGGGCCGAAGCCAACGGAGCGACCCTACTTGGTGGGATCGAACTTCTGGAGCGAGACATGGCACTGGCACTGGGGCCGATCAGGGTCGCAGTCAGTGGTCACGCCTTCGTGATTGATGGGTGGATCGAGACCTCTCGCTCAGAGGAAGTCAGCGCAGTGCTTTCCGAGACATGCCGAGTCGTCGACATCGGGCCGTTCAAAGTGGTTCCAGGAGGAGGTGGACATGGTCACCATGGGCCCGAACTCAAACTGCCACCGATCAAGTTCGCCGATCGTCACAAGAGTAAGCCGATGGAACTGCTCACAGATCTGATGGGGCGACCTCGCTACGGCAAGGTAGACCCGACCCTGTTCATGTTCTTCACCTACCCTCTGTTCTTCGGACTCATCCTCGGCGACATCCTCTATGGCGCCGCCACGATGTTGTTCGGCTATTTCCTGTATACCAGAATCGGACATACCGAGACCGGCTTGCTCGCCTCCAAATTCATCGTCTACATCGGCATCGCCGCTGTGATATTCGGCTACATCTACGGCGAGTTCGCAGGCTTCGAGATACTGCCGCATCTCGTGGACCATGGCTGGGTAGAACACTATCACCGCTCTCATGCTCCTGACTGGGCCACGTGGCTCACGGCCCTATACCCCTACGGCGGAGAATTCCAGTACGAATATTCATGGGAATTCGGTAAACTGGTTCTGGCATTCCCATTCCACAGGGTCGGGCATAACCTCGATGATCTGGTCCTGATCACAATCTACATGGGCGCCGTCCACGTTCTGCTGGGCCTCATAATCGGATTCCGAGACATCTGGCTTCACGGTGACAGCCATGGTAACACTGGTCCGGTTGTCGCTATTTTCGATCGTGGCTCTTGGATAACCATACTCATCGCCGGCTACTTCTTCGCCACCGGATACCTTGGGCTGAAAAACAATCCCGGTGATGAGACACTAACCCTGATGCAGACCTACGGCGGGATTTTCGTCGCTGTCGGCATACTCATGCTCAGCTATGCCAGTTACAAGTATCACGGGATGCCCGTGCTCATCGCGGCTCTGCTCGGTCCCATTGAGGGCATCGGCATGATGCCGTCAGTCATCTCCTACGTGCGTCTGTTCGCTGTTGGTGTCGCTGGGGTCAAGATAGCGGAGACAGGTAATGACATGCTCTATGGCAGCCACGGTAAAGGTATGATTGGGGTTGTCGAAGAACTCGCTCATCACGATGTCAGTGGTTTGATGCTCCTAGCCGTACTGCTGCCAGTGATTCTGCCATTTGCCCTGAATCTGCTCAAGGTGAGTCTGCCCGAGTTACCTCTCGGTCTGAACTCCTTCGGCAGACAGTTCCTCTTCGGCTTCCTAATCTCCGGCGGGCTCGGTTTCGCGCTCGGTGTAGGTAGCAGCGTATTCATGCTGCTGACGCTATTCTTCGGATGGCTGGTCGTACAGGTCTTCGCGTGGATATTGGGCCTAGTCAGCCCGAATATCCACACGGCCCGACTCCACCTAGTCGAGTGGATGAAGCAGTTCTACGAGGCCGTCGGCGACAAGTTCGAGCCATTCGGGTTCACCGCCCGAGTCGTGGAGGTAGAGTAATACATCAGATTCCAATGCTATGCATGGAGAAAAGGAGAATGAGAAAATGAAGAATATGAAATTGACGAGATTGAGTATGAGACTGTTGCTGGTGCTTTGGGGGCTGACCCTGATAGCTGGTGTGGTGAGCGCTCAGTTGAGCGCGGAAGAACTAGCCGAGAAGGACACGATGGCCAAACTGGGCGCAGGTATCGCGCTTGCAGGTTGCGGCATAGGCACTGGCCTCGGACAAGGCCAGATAGGTGCAGCAGCAGTTGGTTGGGTAGCTGAAGACGGCTCCAAGTTGGGGCTTGCCATGCTATTCACCGTGCTCCCTGAGACCATCCTGATCTTCGGATTCCTCGCAATGTTCCTACTGTGAACGTTCGGGATGATGAACAGGACAAGGAGAATTACACATGACGTTAGATGCACTTGCTAGTGATATTGACAATGCGGCGGAGGAAGAGGCGGAAGCTATCACCGACGCTGCCAAGGCGAAAGCCAAGGACACTGTCTCAGAAGCCAAGCTCGAACTCAAGTCTCTACGCAGCGACATCTTATCTAAGGCCATGAAAGAGTGCTCTCAGATCATGACCGAGACGGTTGCTTCGGCCAGACAGGCCAATCAGAAATCGATGCTCATCGCACGGAGGGAGGAACTCGATGCGACTAAAGAATCGGCGATGGAGATGGTAGGGTCAGCCAATCTGAAGGGGCGTTCCACCCTGCTTCAGTCGCTCATCAGTGAAGCGAAGGACGATGCGGAAGCGAATATGGTACTGAGGCCCGTGGGCATCGATCGCTCGGCATTGGAGAGTGCCGGAAGCGGCTTCGCATTGGGTGAAGACGTCGATGGCCTAGGTGGCTTCGTTCTGGAGGCACCGGATGGTTCGATGATCCTCGACTATCGCTTCGACGGCTTATTCGAGAAGTCTTGGATTACGGCTCTCCCTGCTGTGACATCGGCATTATTCGGAGAGAATTGAGAACGGAGTGATGGTAATGGCGACGATATCTACGGGACAGTCCAATTGGGCCAACGCATCAGCGCGTGGCAAGGCTCGGAAGGCTGGGCTCATAGACGATACCCGCATGCGCCAGTTGCTTCAACAGTCCCCCGACTCAATCGCTGCCAGCATCGCCGAGTTCGGCTATCGTGACGAACTCGACGAGTATGCCGACAAATTGAGCGGCGTCGACTTAGTCGAAGCCGCACTGAACCACAATATGGACCGGGACCTGAATCAGGTGCTCGGTTTCTGCCAGGGTCACCTGAAGGGCTTGGTATCTATCTACGTCGAGAGATTCACCTATCAGAAGTTGAAGACTGCTCTCAGAGCGATTCGCAGTGGCGTTTCGCTGGAGATTGTGTCGAGTCAGGTCCTACCTGAGCAGAATGAAGCGAACCGCCCTTGGTTGGAGCTGGTCAACGACTCAGAAACACTGCAGGATGCTGTTTCGGCGCTCGAAGGAACACAGTTCGAACGAGCACTCACAGATCTTGACGGAAACGACGACCTGATGGCCGTCGAAGACGCTCTCGACCGCCACTACTACTCATCTGCCACGAAGAAGCTGCGTGAAGGCACGACTCGCCACCCGATGCTTCTTCGCTACCTGCGCACGGAGATCGACCACCGGAACGTGATCAACCTGTTCCGTGCGCTCAAGCAGGAAATGCCAGCCGAAAAGCGCAGCGAGATGATGATCACTGGCGGCAGGGCAATCACATCGACGTTCCTGCGCCAAGCGGCTGAGGCGGAGAATGAAGAGGCACTGCTCGAAATACTCAGACGAGCCCCTGGATTCGATGACAGCGGCTTCGACGAGGCGCTGATGGAGTCGAAAGAAAGAGGCACACTCGATCCGATAGTGAACCTCCTCAACAGTCAGAGACTCGACTTGCTGAACAGGATGAACAGCCTCAATCCGCTGTCGGCGTTCCCTCTGATTTACTACATCGAAAGCAAAGTCCTCGAGGTGCAGAATCTGCGCTTGCTCGTGCGCGGGAAGGCGGTTGGCCTTCCCGACGACGTCATCGAGGCACACATGGGGCTATGAGGGGGAATAGAGAATGGAGATCGCAATAGTCGGAACTCCCGAGTTCACCCTCGGTTTCCAACTCGCGGGCATCATGCGCCTGCACAACCCCGAGAGCATCGAGGAGACAGGCAACGTCCTGCGCACGATGCTCCAGGAGGACGAGGTCGGCATCATCGTCATCGATGCGGCCGAACTCACCCGTCTGCCGGGCAAGCTGCGTCAGCGGCTTTCCGACAGCATTTCGCCCACAGTCCTGGGCATCGGGACTGAGGAGGACAACACCCTTAGAGAGTCCATCAAGTCGGCGCTAGGCGTCGACCTTTGGAAGTGATTCATCAATAAAGAAAAGGAAGTGGAAAAATGAGTGAAGATAGTGGATTAATTTACAGAATCTCCGGACCGGTCGTTACTGCAGTTGGCATTACACCGAGAATGTACGAAGTGGTGCGAGTAGGCGACGAGGGACTGATGGGAGAAGTAATCGAATTGCACGGCGACCAATCGGTCATTCAGGTGTACGAGGAGACATCCGGCGTCAAGCCGGGCGAACCAGTCATCAGGACGGGACAGACCCTGTCCGTCAAGCTGGGTCCGGGTCTTCTGACCCAGATCTACGACGGGATCCAGCGTCCCCTCGCGGACCTAGAGGCGACGATGGGCGTGTTCATCAAGCGAGGCGTCGACGCTGACGGACTCGATATGAAGAAGAAGTGGGAGTTCAACGCGACAGTCTCGGTCGGCGACGAGGTCTCTGGAGGTACCGTGATCGGTACCGTCCAAGAGACTGAGACCGTCGAGCACAGAGTCATGGTGCCCCATGGCAACAGCGGCAAGGTAGCCAGCATCCAGTCGGGCAAGTTCAACATCACCACGACGGTGTGCACGCTCGATGACGACACTGAGATCGCAATGATGCAGGAATGGCCTGTCAGGACTCCGCGCCCCTTCGTCCAGAAGTACGCCCCCGGTGTCCCTCTAGTGACCGGTCAGAGGATCCTCGACTTCCTCTTCCCCCTAGCCAAGGGCGGCACCGCCGGTATTCCAGGACCCTTCGGGTCCGGCAAGACGGTCACCCAGCAGCAGCTGGCCAAGTGGTCGGACGCGCAGATCGTGGTCTACATCGGCTGCGGCGAGCGAGGAAACGAGATGACCGAGGTTCTCAGTGAGTTCCCGCACCTGATCGATCCGAACACCGGCAAGCCTCTGATGAACAGGACCACGATGATTGCCAACACATCCAACATGCCAGTGGCTGCACGCGAAGCTTCGGTTTACACCGGGATCACCATCGCCGAGTACTTCCGCGATATGGGCTACGACGTCGCTCTGATGGCCGACTCCACCAGCCGATGGGCAGAGGCCATGCGCGAGATTTCATCCAGATTGGAGGAGATGCCCGGCGAGGAGGGCTACCCTGCATACCTGTCGAGCCGACTGGCGGAGTTCTACGAGCGCGCCGGACGTGTGGAGACCCTAGCCGGCGACGACGGCTCGATATCAGTCATCGGAGCCGTGTCACCACCGGGTGGTGACATCTCCGAGCCGGTCAGCCAGGGGACCCTGCGAATCGTCAAGGTGTACTGGGGGCTGGACGCCGGACTCGCCCGACAGCGACACTTCCCGTCAATCAACTGGCTCAGCTCGTACAGCTTGTACCCACAGGCCCTCGACCAGTGGTACCGCGACAACATCGCCAGCGACTACCCCGAGGTCCGGACCAAGATCAGCAGTCTGCTGCAAGTCGAGGCGGAACTCCAGGAGATTGTTCAGTTGGTTGGCTCTGACGCACTGCCGATAGACCAGCAACTGACTCTGGAAGTGGCGCGTATGATTCGCGAGTACTTCCTCCAGCAGAATGCATTCCACGATGTCGACACATTCAGCACACTCGACCTGCAGTACACTATGGCCAAGGCCATCCTGACCTTCCAGGAAGAATCGGAGAAAGCCATTGCCGGAGGCGCTGGTCTCGAGGAGGTCGTCAACGTGCCCGCACGCACCGACCTCATGAGAGGCCGCTTCGAGCAGGGCTACGGTGAACGCATCGATGAGTTGCTCGGGGAGATGTCGAAACAGATCGCCGGGACTATGGAGGACAACTAAGGGGGTGCCATGAATGAGCGGAAAGGAATACAGGACAATTACTGACGTGAAGGGGCCTTTGGTCTTCCTCGAGAAGACCGAGCCTGTGGCCTTCGGAGAGATCGTGCAACTTCGACTATCCGATGGCTCGATGAAGAACGGACAGGTGCTGGACACCAGCGACGACCAAGTCATCGTACAGGTCTTCGAGGGAACTGCTTCTATTGACCGACAAACTGGAGTGAGATTCCTCGGCGATGTGTTTCGTCTACCCGTAAGCAAGGACCTCATCGGACGGATCCTCGCGGGTAACGGCAAGCCCAGAGACGGAGGTCCTGAGATTGTGGCCGAAGAGATGGCAGACATCATCGGAGCGGCCATCAACCCATACAGTCGAGAGAGCCCCGAGCAATTCATCCAGACCGGCATCTCTGCAATCGACGCCTGCACCACTCTGGTCCGCGGTCAGAAGTTACCGATCTTCTCGGCGTCCGGTCTGCCGCACAACGACATCGCCTTGCAGATTGCCCGACAGGCCAAGCTTATCGACAGCGACGACGACTTCGTCGTCGTGTTTTGCGCGATGGGTATCACCGCTGAGGAGTACAATTTCTTCGTTCACGACCTTGAGCGCACCGGCGCCATGGAAAACGCCGTGCTGTTCGTCAATCTAGCCGACGACCCAGCTGTCGAGCGACTGATTACACCGCGTCTTGCTCTGACGGCCGCTGAGTATCTGGCCTTCGAGCACGACTACCACGTGCTCGTCATATACACTGACATGACCAATTACTGCGAGTCACTCAGGCAGATTGGAGCTGCTCGCGAGGAAGTTCCCGGTCGGCGTGGCTACCCTGGTTACATGTACACAGATCTGGCTATGCTGTACGAGCGTGCTGGAATCATCAAAGGAAAGAAGGGGAGCATCACGCAGTTCCCGATTCTCACCATGCCTGGTGACGATATCACCCACCCGATACCTGACCTCTCGGGATACATCACCGAGGGGCAGATCGTGATTTCACGTGAACTGCACCAGAAGGGAATCTACCCGCCTATCAACGTGCTTCCTTCGCTGTCCCGGCTGATGAACGCTGGCATCGGTGAGGGCAAGACCCGCGAGGATCACAAGTCGGTCTCCGACCAGTTGTACGCTGCCTACGCCCAAGGACGCGAGCTGCGTGGCCTGGTGGCTATCGTCGGTGAGGACGCGCTGAACGAGCGTGACCTTCAGATGCTGAAGTTCGCGGACATCTTCGAGGATCAGTTCTTGCGACAGAGCCGCGATGACGACCGCTCGATTACTGAGGGCACGCTCGACCTTGCTTGGAACCTGTTGACGAACATCGACACAAAGTTCCTCGTGAGACTCGACCAGAAGTGGATCGACAAGTACCACCCGACGGAGAAGAAGTCCTGAGGTGGAACTTTTGCTGGAGGTGACATGATGGCACTCGACATCAAGCCGACCCGCAGCGAGTTGATCAACCTCAAGCGACGTATCAAGCAGACCGAGAACGGATACAATCTGTTGAAGATGAAGCGTGACGGACTGTTCCACGAATTCAGGACCCTGCTGTCCGATATGATCGCAGCCAGGGAAGAGCTCGTCGGGACCTACCGGGAAGCGGTCCAATCGATCGGCCTTGCCAGTGCCATCGAGGGTGGCCTCGCAGTCAAGAGCGCTGCAATCGCCATCTCGCGTCACCCCGACGTCGAGGTAACCCGCCGCAACATCATGGGCGTCGTCGTTCCGAGTGTCGTCGGGACTAATCTTACTACGTCTATCGACGAGCGTGGAACTGGCCTGATAGGCGGCTCGGCGTACATCGATGAGGCCTCGGATTCCTACTCCACGCTAGTTGAGAAGATAGTCAAAGCCGCAGAGATGGAGGCGACCCTCAAGCGACTGCTCGTAGAGATCGAGGCGACCAAGCGCAGGGTCAACGCCCTCGAGTACGTGGTCATACCCCAGATGGAGGAGGCTCGCAACTTCATTCAGCTCCGTTTGGAGGAGATGGAGCGCGAGGAGACATTCCGTCTGAAGCGCTTCAAGAACAAGTGATTCGGCGAACATAGTTCGCCGCCCGCACGTGCGAGAGGTCAAATTGGACCTACCCCGGCCGCATACCACGGTGCGACGATGTCTGAGGGAGAACAGTACCTGCTCGACAAGGAGACATGGGATCAGCGAGAGCTGCTCGAGGTCATCTGTAGGAGGCACTTCGTCCTCGGCAACCAAGGGCTGCTGGAACTCTCGTGGCATGTCAACGGCAGAGACGGCAGGAACCCGAGCGCCTGCTTGCGCTCGTTGAACCGCCATCTGAAGCAACTGAGCCTGATCGGGGTCCTCGACGAAGGCGACCCACCGGTGCTGAGCATCGGGCGCCTACCCATCCTGCCGATGGTTATGCCATCATGGCAGCAGGCACTCGTCTGGGCACTCGTCTCCGGCTTCGTGACCATTGCAGGCTCCCTTTGGGCGACCCATCTGGACCCTAGCAGCGCTACACTGGGCTCATCCGTCATTCAATCAGCCCTACTAACCTTCACGCTCCCGGTAATCGGCTCGGCTCTGCTGGCGAGCTATGCCAGACTACTCTTGGCAGCTCGATTCGAGATTGACGCCGGGCATCTTATCCCACTCGCTCTCCCGGTGTTGTCTCCGGTCTGGCCCTTCGGCATCGTAGCCACACTCGGTCAACTGCGTCCGGACCTGCAGCCGGTGCCCGACCGCCGCTCACTCGGGTTCTTCGAACTGGTTGTACCAACCGTCCTGTTCTTCTGCGGCACCGTGCTGACGCTCGTGGGACTCAGTCTGACCGCCAATCAGCCGCCGGCCTACGAAGCCGCTCCGATAATCCTGGACACGAATTTCCTGATTGAGACTCTCAACTCCATGGGATTCGGCACCGACCTCGCTCTGAAACTGCAGTGGATCCACCCGACCGGCCTTGCAGGCATCGGACTGTCGATAGTCGGCTGGGGCCTGCTGCTGCCGATACCAGGATTCCCTGGGGACCGGATACTGCACGCGCTCATCGGCCCTATCGAGATGACCCACGAAAGCAACCAGACCTCTCTGTTCATCTCCACCCTCGCTTTCTTGCTCCTGATCTTCATCAGCACTGAGTACTGGCCATGGCTGCTACTGGCCGCCATAGCAGCTTGGCGCAGGTTCAGCCCCGAGCAGACGCCATCCCCGTTCATCGTGGACGAGTACGCCGGGCTCAATGAGGTCTCGATGAGGCAGATAGGCTCACTTCTACTGGCGATACTGGTGCTCGGATATCCCGGCCTCGAGCCCAGTCATGAGTTGGAGGGCTGGGACGAGGGCCTGTCTACGGATACGTGGCCATCGTTCATGGGGTTCGAAGACGGACAGGCCGAGGTCGAACTGACGCTCGAGCCAGCCGGGATCATGCCCGTCTCGGGCTGGCTGCAGATGCGTGTTGAGGGCGCCCCAACGGGGGGCTGGCAGATCTATTCCGAGTGCTTGGATGACAGGGGCGTGTGCAGGTTCGACGACGCCACTCAGGCCTCTCCGGGCAGTGTCACCATCAATCTGGCAAGAAACCAGATGGAGGCCAGTGAGCAGACATTCAGACTGGTCATACTTCTCGATGTCGCTAATCACGTCTCTGAGCACGTCATAGTGTTCCATCCGACAGGGGTGACTTCACCGATAGACCCACTTTGGGTGATGGTCGAAGACACACAGACTCCTAGGATTTGTGTTGAGATTATGGTCGTCGATGGCGACTACGTCAACCTGACGAACTACGACCCGTTCTGGTCATTTGAGAATGAGACCTCTCTAGGTCCTG
>JAKUUO010000018.1:0-9386 GCA_022448665.1 Candidatus Thalassarchaeum betae
CCTTCCGGTTCAAGCAATACCCCAAGGCGCATTTCAGGCACTTTCCAGTTGGATGAGCCGTAGGCTCACCTTTCGACGGCTCTTTCGACCTGAGGGCGCTTATTGAAACCGTCGCCGGACGAATCAGCCGAACCGCAGCGGATAATATGGCGCGATGGATATCACGCTATCAGTAGGCAAATCCCTGCATCACTAAGGCTAAGTTCGATACCGGAGGCGCTCAGAGCAAGGTTGTGCTATGTCGAGAGGCGCTAGGAAGGTCGCGGTGATTGGCGCGGGTAATGTTGGCGCGACGTGCGCTTTCGTTCTCGCTCAGATGAATATCGGTGAAATCGTGATGCTGGACATCTACGAGGGGTTTGCTAAGGGTAAAGCCCTCGACATGAGTCAAGGCGGCCAGATTCTCAACTACGACGGTAAGATTAGCGGTACCAAGGACTACACCGATATTGCAGGTGCCGATGTCGTAGTAGTAACATCGGGCTTCCCTAGGCAACCTGGCATGTCCAGAGAGGATTTGATCGGCAAGAACGCTGACATCATCTCAGAAGTTGGGGCCGGAATCAGGGACCACGCCCCTGACTCAGTGATTGTGATGGTGACCAATCCACTGGATCTGATGACTTACCACATGCAGAGAGTCACGGGCTTCCCCCACCACCGAGTCGTCGGACAGGCAGGAATCCTCGACTCGGCCAGAATGACCCACTTCGTCGCGCAGGAACTCGGTTGCAGCAACGAGGACGTGCAGGCGATGGTACTCGGCGGACACGGTGACACGATGGTGCCGCTGCCGCGATACACCACTGCGGGAGGCATCTCGATCACCCACCTGATGGATGAGGAGACCATCGACGCCATCTGCGCGCGTACCGCTGCGGGCGGCGGCGAGATAGTCAAGCTCCTCGAGCGCGGCAGTGCGTTCTACGCGCCCGGCAGCGCTGCCGCAATCATGGCGGAGTCTATCATCAACGACAGGAAGAGAATGCTGCCGTGCAGCGCCTACATGACTGGCCAGTACGGTATGCAGGACATCTACATCGGCGTGCCAGTGGTTCTGGGCAGCGGCGGAGTAGAGCGAATCGTCGAGTTGGAGCTGGAAGATTCGGAATTGTCGAGCCTGCAGGGCTCGGGCGCCTTCTACAAGGAGCAACTGAGTCAGATCCTTGGATACTGAGTCCGTTGGATTCATTCGGACGTGTCATCTGGGCAGGCCATGGAACGACAGTGCGAGCACGTCCACCTCGAGCACGACGGTAAGCTGTTGCTCGTGGACATGGACGGCAACGGTCCGGGCATCCCGAGGAAGGGGCGCACCGAGTGGGAAGGGGGCGAGTTCCTGCTGAGGCTGCCGACGCCCGACGAGGCTCGGTCGATGGGGCTGACCTGGAAAGAGCGGCGAGTCAACAGGTTCCGTCTCGGCGAGCACGACCACACGGTGATTGTCGCCACGCCCGATATCACATGGCCCGAACACTGGGCATGGAAGGACGCTGTCATCTCTGACAGTGCCGTCGACCCGGTGGCCCGCGAATCGGTCTACCGGACCCTGCACAGAGTGGTGAGCAAGGTCGCCATCACCAACCCTGAGGGCAGGATACTGATGGTCAAGGTGACTAGGGGCTTCTTCACCGGATGCTGGACTCTTCCAGGTGGTTTCGTCGATTACGCAGAGCATCCTCGCAAGGGTGCCGAGCGCGAGGTGCTTGAGGAGCTAGGAATCAACATCTCGATAGCCGACCCGAAGGGAGAGTCCGGGGAGCCCGTAGCAGGTGACGACGGGGCGCTCATCCAAGAGGCCATATTCCAGCAGGATGGAATCAACTGGATATCGTTCACTTACAGGTGTCATGCAGACATTCGGGCGGAGGACATCGTGCCGAAGGACGATGAGATAGAGGAAGCCAGATGGTTCACCCGCAAGGAGGCCCTCAGTAACGCGGTTTCACTATTCGATATCGAAGCGATCGTCAGAATTGATCAGTGAGCTCTTCATCTTCCAGAATCATATTCCAAGCACTGAGGCGCTGTCTCGAGAGCGCGGGTCCGTGTGGGCCGCATGACGTGGCTCAGCAAGGGCGACCTGCACGCTCGCTGGCTTCGCTCAAGGGGGTTGCGCCGGCTTGACCTCAGCGCACTCTGACCATCGACTGGTTCATCCTACCATCTGGACCTGTGACGACGACGCCGACCGGTCGCCATCCAAGTCTGATGGCGTCGTTGACCTGAGCGTCCAACACGGCCACCAGCTCCACGCTGTCCTCTATCACCCCTTGGCCCCCGTCTTCGCGGGTTCCCGCAGTCACCGTCTTGTATTCCATCAAGCCGCCCACTCTCTGTCGGTTGAAGGAGGCATCGCATGAGCGAGGCGGTGGGCCTGGCAGTGCTGCCCGGCCCTGGTCGAGTCAGGGGGGTGATCGCATGACGCTACGTCAAGAAGTCGAGGTACACGAGATACACGCAGAGTCCGACTATGATGAGGATGATGAGGGGCCAGTAGCCCCCGGGTCCCAAGACGGGTCCCTCTCCCAACTCCTCATAAGTAGGAACAGGAAAGAACCATTCGAAAATCTTCCTCGCCCTTCCAGCCATCCCTCAGTCCCCCAACACGATCCACACGCAGACGACTATGATGAGGATGGTGACGGGTTAGCAACAAATCGTTCAAGTCCAGCGCCCCTTTCGGAACATGGCATTGGACTTGACAAGCAAGAGGTCCATCCTGATAATGCTCATTGTAGCATGGCTCGTCATCCAGTTCAGGAAGTGGATCTACACAGTATAGGGTAGTGATTGATTCGTCACCACTTTCGCCTGTACCCGAGTTTTCGGCGCGTCAGGTGGTAGGCGCAGACGTGCTCCCCGGGCTTCGCTGGATGCTTGCACCTGCCGCCGTCGCCGGTCATCGCCTCGCATCGGCGCTCCGCCTTCTTCTTCGCCTTCTTCGGCCCCTTCACGAACGCCTGGGTGCGGTCCCTGAGGTTCGCCTGCCGCCCCGACGTCCGGGGCCTGCGTGTTCGGGAGTGGTCCGGGGCCGTTCCACTGGCGCGGGCCATGTCCGGCCGAGGGATGCTTGGGCCTTCAACATGGCCGCTTACAAGTCGCCCTTATCTCAGACCTCGACAAGTGGGAACCCATTGACTCACATGGCAAGGTTGACCAGAACCCCGGCAGTCGATACTGTCACATCCACAACCTGCATCCGAGGGGACGGGAGTGAACGATGGCGATTGAGGTCTGTTCGAACTGCTTCAGCCCCCGCATCGCCCCCTATATGGGGTATGAGACCGGCAAGCGTTTCATCTGCCAGGACTGCGAACACATCAGCGTTGTAACCATCGAGTTCCAGGACATCGAAGCCTTGGTCGCATTCCTTCAGGAAAGGAGAGATGCCTCATGAGCAGGTATCTTGCAATTGGAATGATTCTTGCCTGTCTAGCGCTCGTAGTAGGGGGAATGTTTGGTCATTCTTGGCGTACACATGAAGGGATGAATCCCGGCGATGATCGTCTCCATGGGTCCCATTATGGTCTTCATGAAGTATATTATTCAGTAGACGGAGACCTAGGGGACCCCCTTGAATATTCCAATGCATGTGCAACGAGTGATTCTGCTTACGAACCGATGTGCGATATGGAATCTGCCGGACGCACAACTACGAATATTCTGTGGGTTGTCATTGCCATCGGAAGCATTGCAATCTTACTGTCTCTTCTCAATCCTGGAAAAACGTGGGTGGTCACATTGCTCATGGGGGCAGCAGGCATTTTAGCACTGGCAGCTGTTGTGGTGTGGTATACGATGCATGACCAGACTTACATTGCAGATGAAGTATCGTTGGGACTCAATGCGTACATGACCATAGTGGGTGGTATTCTAGGCATCTTGAGTGCGGGAATGTACAAACTCATTGGGGTGGGCACCTAACCCTATGAGTCAGATACGTGTTGCGTGTTCTCATAACGATCTGCGATTCAATTCGGAGTTTAGCTTAGTTGGGATCTCACTTTCAACTCGTATCCTGTTCCCATTCGGATGTTCAAATTCAAGTGAAGACGCGTGTAAACACAATCTGTTCACACTAGCCTTACCTCGGCCATACCGAGTATCGCCAGCAACCGGACAACCAATTTCACTCATGTGGAGTCTAATTTGAGATCTCCTCCCTGTGTCGATTTTTATTCTGATTAAACTATGAATCGGTGCAGTCTGCTCTATTCTCCAGTTAGTAATCGCTTCCTTACCGGCTCTCCCTCCCTTCGTCACTAAACGCATCCGTTTATCTTTCATCTCCTGAATGCGAGAGGTTACGACACCTGAATCGGAAGGGGGTTTTCCGAATACGACAGCATGATAGATTCGTTCAACCGTACGATCTTTGAATTGTTTTTGCAGCATATTTCTTACTTCTGGGGACTTAGCGAGAAGCAAACAACCAGATGTTTCCCTATCAAGACGATGAACAAGATGTACTCGAGTTGAATGATTTCTTGAAACCCAATTCAGTGTCCGGTCAAACATTGTATCCAATTCACCCCTCTGGGTTGCCACAGAAAGAAGACCTGCGGGTTTGTTGACGACAATTAATGAGTGATCATCGAATAGAATCTTTGGATCTGGAATTCCATCAATTTTTACCCCGGCAGGACTATCTCCTTCAGAACGAGAGAGTGTTTCTACAATTGATCCGATGGAAACAATTTCCTTAGCACGAGTCGCCTTGTTACCATCTATCCGCACGCGTCCATGATCAATCATTCGCCGCAGTGAGTTTTTCTTTGCTTCAGGATGGAGGATTGATAGAACATCAATCAAATGCCCTTGTACCACTGCCTCAATCCTTTGGTTGGCCATGAATCTGGCAGGGGGAGGTGCCCATCAAGTTTGACGGGTGTATTCTTCTTCGTACGTAGATTATTGTGTGGAGGCTATGGACTGCTCTGCTCGAAGGCATTGGCAGCAGTGGAGATGACGCCTAGGATTCTTTGTGCCTCATCGTCTGAAGGCAGACCCCGCAGCATCACCCTGGACAGTGTCTCCTCAATTCCTTGTCGTCTGTGCTCAGGGGTAGGCATCGTCTGGGCGAGTCTGGATATTTCCTCCTTCAGCCGCGTCCTAACCTCGGGGCTCAGCAACGAGACAGTGCTTGGCTCTGAATCTACGGCCTTGTACCACTCATAGAGAAAGATTGCTACTGCATGGCTGAGATTGAGTATCGGGTACCCCTCCCATGTAGGCACCGACACCAGTAAGTCGCACATGTTCAGCTCTTCGTTTAACAGGCCATTGCCCTCTGGTCCGAACACCAATGCCACCCTAGAATCCATATCCCGAACCCTCGAAGGGAGGTCCTCGGGAAGGAGGAAGTGCCGGAATACCGTCTTGGCCCCCGACTCTCTCATCCCAGATGTTCCTACCACCAGTGAGCAGTCGCTGGCGGCATCCCCTATCGAATCGAACGTGTTTGCGCCCTCTAGGACCCACTGTGCATGCTTGGCGCGATTCCGGGTTTCCTCGGACCACCCCTCGTCCCTTCCTACTACTCTGAGGTCAGACACCCCGAAATTGGCCATCACCCTCGCTACCGCACCGATGTTGCCATCGTTCTCCGGCCTCACCAGCACCACGCAGATACGCTGTGCACCTGGGGGCTCAGGAACGTCTTGTCTGATACCCATCACTCATTCGAGAGGGTCCTGATTCAAGAGCATGCTGAATCAATCGGTGCGGCGTTGTTTGTAACGTGTAATGTAACCAGCGATCCAGTTACGCATCCTATTGTTGTCGACGTCTGTGAACTCAGAGACAAGATGCTTGTTAGTCTCGAAGTCATCAGTGAACTTGTCCGGATAGATTTCTACGAGCCTAAGGGCCCTGATTTTGATGAACGAAGGTCGTATATTCCCCATTCTCAAGCCTCCAGGAGTTTGACCTCTATCGGGAACCCCTCTTCACGGGTACAGATCACCTTGATCTTCCTAGGGGGGTGTTGCATTCCACGAGCCCAGATGGCATGATTGACGGCCTCGTCGATCCACAGGTCCTCATCATCATCCATCTTCATGTGCCTAGCTACGTGCTTGCGAACCTCGGTCATCGCTCGGTTGGCCCTGCGAGTCCGAGGGACATTCCAAGCCGCACGCAATGGTATCGTCATCTCCTTCACCTCAGCCATGCCATCACCTCTGTAACTTGGAACGGCGCCACATGTGTCGCTTTGGGTGCGAATTCACCCGGCGATTGGTGCGCAGCATCACCCAGACGGGGACTCGTCTGTTTTGCTTGGTTACCTTGAGAAGCCTCTGCTTCTTTGCAAACGGTTTGTTACTAGACATCAAACCACCTCAATATCCAGTGAGGCCCGGATACCTCTCCTCAGCAACGGCTCGAATAGAATGTGCAGCGTTGTCTAACAGCTTCTGACCTTCTGAGGTTAGTACGCGTCCAAGGTTGACTGTGCCAGCCAAATTCATCTTGCTTTCAATCAAGCCGCACTCAGATAACTGCTGGAGAATGGTCCTAGCGATATTTCGAGAACCAGACACTGCCCGGTTCTGCTTGACTCCCCTGTCCTTGGGCCCGCCGAATTGCTGGGCCATGTGGTTGGCTCCTATTGGACCCATCAAGCCGACCTTTCGGAGTATGGCAGCGGAACGAATGTGCCACCAGTCCTTCTGGGTGGGTGGCCTCTCCCGGTGGGTGCCGGTCTTGACGTAATCCGCCCATTCCGGGGGCGATATGGAGTCGTGCGACTGCAGTCTGGCAGCCAACTCCTGAATGACTAAATCAGCGGGGACATCGTGAAACGTTGTCATCCCATCACCAGTCCGGACCGGCCGTCCTAGAGAGTATATTTAACCGTGATGACTGTAGAATTGCCACTGCGTGGCAGGAATGAGCACTAGGTAGTCACTACAAGAATTGAAAACACTGCCTCGGCTGGAGTGGATATGAGAAAGTCCTTGTCTCGCAATCCCAACATGATGAGGACCATGATAGGGATAGGTTTCGTGCTGATACTGGTGCTTTCATACGCTGTGTATTCCAACACTCTGGACTCCGAATACTACGGTTACACGACAACTAACGATGAAGTCGAACTGGACATGCAGGAGACCGAGGTAGGGAGTGCATCATGGTATTCAACCACAAGAGTGGCGATCACATGGATCAATGTCACAGTATCCGGGGCTCCCGAAGGCGCGTCTATCCGGGTAGGGGCTACAGGGTCAGAGTGGTACTATTCACCTCTGTTGGGCTCCCCTGATGCCGAGAACTTCAACTGTAGGGAATCATCATCTGAAGGAGATGTGGATGTATCGGAGACATGCGAGCTCGGACGGATTCACGAACTGGTTTCAGAGGGTGGGGCGGACAGGATGTTCGGAATCGTAAAAATGGACCTGCCAATAGATGGTCTCGGATACCTGCATAGCGACAATCCCGATTCGGCAGAGGAACAGGCACAGGGGCTGATAGATAGTAACGCGGGCACCATCACTTGGAGAGTGGAGGTTCTCGAGGACGGAGAGGCCGTCGCATCAGAAGGGATTGATTTGGGGGTCAGTGTGGTAACACATGAATTGGTATCTGTCCAGGAGTTCAAACTTGACCCCTTACAAGAATCGGTATACAGTTTCGCCACATTGGTAGGATGCTTCTCTCTGCTTCTGATCATCCCACTAATGGTGTACTTCTCAGCTATGTACAAAGCTAAGAGAGATGAGCAAGTAAGGATGGAGACGCCAGAAGCCGAAAGTTGATTACTCCTCCGACCATTCTTCATGATCCAAGCCGAGCTTCTCACCTGGGGGCTCCAGAAGCCCTGTTGGATCGAATCCTGCAGAGACATCCCACTCGCCGGAAAGGGCAGACTGTCGAATGATAGCCAGTCCGAGAGTGCAGTATTGGACTATGGAGGCGCGAACCCTGTCTTCGACGGGTGCTATCCTCTCATGAAATGTCGAGTCCATCATAGAGCAGATGGTTCGGAAGTCGTTTCTCCCGTCCATCAGTTCCCACAGGACTGAATTCATGTCATCCAGTGGTCTGATGAGTTCCTTCGGAGCCCTGAAAATCCTGGATAACAGAGATTCGAGTTTTCCGAGGTTCTTGGGGTGCCTGATTACAATCTCCTTACCAGTGACTCCATCCACTTCGGGATGAGCACCCGCCACCCCACGACGCCCCCACCACACCGGAGCTCGTGTCGGAAATGCATCGTCAGAGAATTCCATCAGGATATCACCCAGATTGTCAACGCCACCATGGAGCAGATGCCGATGAACGCAGTCAACTTGGTCAGTTCGACCCTGTCAGTGAAATTTCCAAGGTACCAAGTGGATATCCCCGCTATTGCACAGAGCAATAACAGCATCTCACTGCCTGCTGGCAATGACTCCAACAGAATCCCTCAACGAATGCCTCGAAGGTACTCAGCGGTCTTCACCAGCGATGCAGCGAGGTCGCGCACTCTCTGATCCAGCTTCTCGTCAGTCAGATTACCGGCATCGTCGAATGCCCTCCTAACGTTCCCTATAGCCACCTGCTCTGGAACTACCCAGCCATGAATCCATCTAGCTGAGATTCGCATGTGATTGAGAGTGTTTGAGTTCGATTGTCCGCCTAAGGTACTCATCAGACCGAAGACCTTACCCGACGTCTGATCAAAGGAGAGGAAATCCAAGTGATTCTTCATCACCCCGCTCATAGTGCCATGATACTCCGGACTAGACAGCATGAAGGCATCTGATGAATTAGCCAGCTCCCTGTACTCCTCGACAGAGGGATGAGACCAACAGCCATCCTCGCCTACGAATGGGAGAGAGTTCACGGAATTGTCCCAAATCACGGTTTCAGCGCCCAGCTCCTCACAGTACGCCAATGCGATTTCCAGCATTCGGCCGTTTGCCGAATCTGGGGAATAGGTTCCGCATATCCCCATCACCCGTACCGGCTCCACCATGCTTGGACGAAAGCGTGGTTCGCCTTCAATACAGGGGTAGGGATACAGTCAGGTTCAGAGAATGCTTAACTTACATGCACCAAGGCGAAGGCATGGTCGAGCCGACTATACTAGAGATGCTCGATGAAGCCTCTTCCAAGGCCCGAACAGGTGACATACTCGGCGCGGTCGAATCATACCGAAAGGCTACCGAATTGGATGGTTCCAGTGCTTCTGCCTGGTATGGGTTGGCTGTGATGCAGGCCAAACGGGGCAATACTGCTGACGCAGTATCTGCGTTCGAACAGGCACACATCCTGAATCCGGATCACGCTCCCACGGCTGCTAACCTAGCCGTTCTTCTGGAAGTTAGTGACTCGGTCCGAGCCTCAGCACTTGCTAAGCAAGCACTGGAGACACTCTCCGATGTAGAGGAACTGAC
>JAKUUO010000018.1:9486-27307 GCA_022448665.1 Candidatus Thalassarchaeum betae
CTGAACCTCATCCAACCAAGGCTGGAGGGAGATGCCTCTGACAATGCCCAGTTGTGGGCCATGTGTGGAGTTTGCCTATCACAGTTGGAACATGTAGATGATGCGATTCAGGCTATCGAATATGCAATTTCCATGGGCGAGGATTCGGCAAAGGTCCACTTCAATCTGGCTCAGTTACTGAGAAAGAGCAATCGAGAAGACGATGCCATGCAATCTCTCGCAAACGCATTATTATGCGACCCGTCGCACATCAACAGCTTGGTTGCAAGGGGTGAGATCTTCCGGGATAGGGGGGATGATGAATTGGCAGCCCAGAACTGGCGTCGAGTTGTTACGATGGACCCTGAGAATCCAATAAATAATCGGTTGGTAGAATTAGAGGAGGAAGAATCCTCTAGGTCGCTTGGAGAAATTCCGGCGGGAGAGGAGTTCGAAGAGGATGAGGCCGGAGAGGTTGACCAAGTAGAGCCATCCTTCGTAGAAACCAAGTCGTACAAAATCTCGAAAGCTCACGAACTGACCGATAGCGGAGATCATGTAGCCGCAGTAAATGCGTGGAAGGAGCTGCTTCAGGAAGACAGCCAGTCTGCAGAGATCTGGCACGGCCTAGCCGACGCACTGTCCGTGGCAGGACACATCGAACGGGCACACCAGTGCAGACAGCGGGCTAATGCGATCGAAGAAGGAATTCGGATCGGAGATGAGGAGAACGAAGCCATAGTAGAAGCTGACCTCATAGAGGCCGCCACACAGGCCGCAGAAAAGACCGGGCATCTGCCCCCCAGTGAACAAGAAAGTGTCAATGTGTCAATTGAATGGTACAACAAAGGCCTCAACCTGCTTGCTGAGGATAACAGCATTGAGGCTTTGAACTGCTTCGAGAAGGCTATCGGTGGAGCGCCCAGGGAAGAACAGGGATTACGAGTCCGGGCACAAAACGGAAGGGGGCATGCACTGTACCAACTGGGTAGGTACCCCGAAAGCATTCAGGCATATCATGCGGCGATAACGATGGACCCCGCTGGAGTCACTGGAAGAGCGCTCTACAACATGGGCTCATCTTACGCCGCGGTAGAATTGTACTCAGATGCCATCAAGTGTTTCGAGCAGGCATTGGACCGTGGGTTGGACAAGGATGATGTAAACATCTGCAAAACCCAGATCAACCGATGCAAGTTGTTGCACAAGGAACAAGAGAAGCGACGCAGGGCCGCAGCCTAGTCGGTGGCTCTAATTGTCACCACAACCGATTTGCTCGTAGGTGTGTTGCTGCCTTCGGCCACGCTATCCAATGGGACGAGAACATTCGCCTCAGGGAAGTACGTCGCAATGTTCCCCTTCGGGATTTCATATGGCACGATGTACCATTCCCGTGCATGCAATTCAGTTCCCTCGAAGTGAGAGGTCAAGTCGACCAAGTCGCCTTCCGACCAGTCATTGTCATCCATATCAGATTGATTCATCAGGACGACCCTGCGTCCTTTGTTGATGCCTCTGTACCTATCATCCAATCCATATATCGTCGTATTGTACTGGTCGTGGGAACGGATGGTCATCATAAGATATCGACCAGTTCCGGCAGAGGCACCCGACAGGTCATGGACACGGAAGTTAGCGTATCCCGACTCAGTGGGGAATGTCCTGCTATCCCTAGGAGGATTGGGCAGGTAGAAGCCGCCATCCAACCTGACCCTCTCATTGTAACCCTCGAATCCGGGAATGCTGGCTTCGATCATATCCCTGACCTTGTCATAGTCCTCCGCGAGGTCTTGCCAAGCGATTCCACTTCTTCCGATTCTGGTATCCAGAGCGCCTGCGATGCCAGAAACGATTGATGGCTCGGATCTCAGCATCCCAGATGCTGGCTTGGAAGAACCCCTTGATGAATGGACAATGCCCATGGAGTTCTCAACAGATACAAACTGCTCGCCAACACTGGTATGGTCCTTCTCAGAACGACCCAGACAAGGCAGAATCAATGCGGTGCGGCCTGTGACCAAATGCGAGCGGTTCGGTTTGGTAGAGACCTGAGCAGTGATAGAGCAATTGCTCAGGGCAGAGGCGGTGGCTTTTGTATCCGACATGGCTGAGACGAAATTGCCGCCCATGGAAAGGAACACTTTGGCGGTACCTCCTCGCATCGACTTCACAGCGCGAACTGAGTCCACACCCGGCTTCGTGGGGATTGCGATTCCGGTTGAGTCGTGCAAATCAGAGAGGAACTTGGCTGATGGGTTGTGATTGATACCAACGGTACGATCTCCTTGGACGTTAGAATGCCCACGAACCGGACAGACGCCCGCTCCGGGCCTACCGATGTGACCCCCTAGCAACAGCAGATTGGCTATCTCCTGAATTATCGCAACCGAATTGCGATGCTGGGTAAGGCCCATTGCCCAGCAGACGATGGTGGACTTGGACTTGGAGATTGTAGCACCGAGATTTGATATCACCTCCTGCTCGACTCCGGAACCTGAGACTATCGAATCCCACGAAGTGGACTCCACCGCCCGCCTGTAATCAGCGAACCCAAGTGTGTGGGCATCGATGAACTCCATGTCGAGTGCTTCTCTCTGCATCACGACTTTAGCAAGCCCTCTGAACAAGGCAAAGTCTCCATTTACTCTGACAGGGACATGCTCGTCGGAGATCAAAGTGCCACTGCCTAGGAGTTCTAGGGGTGCTTGAGGGTGCTTGAAGCGCTTCATGCCGGTTTCCAACAGGGGGTTGATACTGATGATCGAAGCACCGGCGCGCTTAGCATCCCTCAGTGCTGTCAGCATCCTAGGGTGGTTGGTTCCGGGGTTCTGGCCGACTACGATAATCAGATCGGCTTTGGTGAAGTCATCGAGGGTAACTGTACCCTTACCGATACCGATGGAATCGCTCAAAGCGACCCCAGATGACTCGTGGCACATGTTCGAGCAATCAGGCAGGTTGTTGGTTCCGAATCTTCGAGCCAACAGTTGCCATAGAAAAGCTGCCTCGTTACTGGTCCTTCCCGAGGTATAGAATACCGCTTGGTCGGGATTATCAAGGCTGACCAACTCATCCGCGATGATGTCGAAAGCCTCGTCCCACGACAATTCAGAGTAGTAATCAGACCCCGGTCTGAGTATCATCGGGTGGGTCAATCTTCCTTGTGAATTCAGCCACTGGTCGGATTTTCGGGAGAGTTCCCCCACTGACCACTGAGACCAGAATTCCGGTCCGGCTCTCTTTCTGGTTCCCTCGTCTGCGACAGCCTTAGCTCCGTTCTCACAGAACTCCGCTATGGTTCTATGTCCATCGGGATCGGGCCACGCGCAACCAGGGCAGTCAAAGCCATCGAAGCGATTTACACTGGTGAAGTTCCTGAGTGACGCTAATGTGCCCATCCTAGTAATACCGTGAGACAGCGAGGAAATGACCGCGGGAATGCCGGCTGCTACATCCTTTGGTTTGGAAAGACTCGGGGGGGACGATTCAGAAGGCGTGGTGGCTGCGACATCTCTCCCCATGAATCGCCAAGGATAGTGATGATACATCAGCGTCACGCAAGACGACCGTCAAGAGCGCTCGTTGACCAACCTTCGATTACCGCTGAAGACCGTCATCCTGTCTTCTCTGGCGAATCCTATCAATGTCATACCATGCTCATTAGCCAGATCCACGGCTAGAGTGCTAGGTGCCCCTACGGCGATGAAAATAGGGAAACCGGCCCTCAGGGCCTTTTGAACCAACTCAAATGACGCCCTTCCTGAGGCTACAACCATCTCATCACCGATAGGAAATATTTCGCCGCCCATTGCAGCACCGACGAGTTTGTCCATCGCATTGTGTCGTCCGATATCCTCGGCGATATCAATGACCTCTCCCGAAGGACCCACTCTGGCACAGGCATGAGTGCCTCCAGTGAGCTCGAAAATCCTCTGATTGCTCCTTAGTCCGGAGATCGCTAGTGCTACCTCGGTCTGGCCGACTTCGATTTTGTCGCTGAGAGGAGGTCCGTGCATATGCAATAGGTTGGATATGGACTCCCTCCCGCAAACCCCGCAGGAAGAAGTTGTAGTAGTCCTCCGAATGTGCTCAGAAGAATTGAATGAGGTACCTTTGGAGAGTTGTATCTCGATTGTATCAGATAAGGCAACGACTCCTTCGACATCGGACACCTTGTCGATGATCCCTTCGGATAACAGCAAGCCGAGTGCCAGATTCACGTCGTGCCCGGGTGTCCGCATTGTGATTCCTAGAGAATGGGACTCTGAATCGGGTGTTAGTATCGATATTGATAGTGCGGCTTCAACGGAAACGGAGTCGGGTTCGCGCGTGGATTTGCCCCTCACGATCCTGGAAACTGGCCTCTGCTCAGTACCGTCCATGTCCCACGTAATCAGTTCAACGTATTGGGTTATGGCTAATCGGTCAGTGAATCTGCAACCGTTCAAATACCCCTGCATGAAGGGCTCAATATGAGTATACTTGGCGGGGATGGATTTACTCTTCCCGTAGTCACACCCGTCGAAGTGGTAGATGTCCATATCGAATTCACTGATTCGGCCAAGTCTGCAATGAAAGAGAACATGGGTGGTGACGAAAGTTCCCACGTACTGATTATCAGCGCCCAATCCGGGGGTTGCTCTGGATATCTGTATGACATGAAGATTGCAGAGGATCCCGACGATTCCAATTTCCAGCGCTTAGATGCGGATGGGATTACCGTCCTGGTGCACAACAAGGACAGTCCACTCTTGGACGGTATTCGCGTCGATTTCAAGGACACGCTAATGGGAGGGGGATTTCAAATCGACAACCCCAATGCAGACAGATCCTGTGGATGTGGGCAGTCCTTCGGTTGATGCCTCATGTCCAGTGAGAGTTTTCTTCACCCCTTAGCAGAGGTGTTCATCCTACCCTCGAGCATCAGTGTTGTCAAAGGCACAGATGCTCTTGAGCACTTGAACCGATCCCTTACTACAGATACAATGCAACTAGGGCTCCACGGCAAGCAGGATGCTCTCTTGTGCAATGCTAATGGTAGAATTCTGGATCGTTTGACCCTCTGCAACCTCGAAGAACAAGTGATTCTAGTAGGGAATCACGGCACTGGGGGCGATACTCGTCAGCAATTGCTCCAAGGTGTTCCTTGGGATCAAGATGTGGCCATATTGGATGGAGATGCTGCGATTGGGCACCTCAAACTCGTAGGCAGGGCAGTAGACCGTTGTTTGGTGGGGCTGGGTTTCGACCCAACAGATATCGATTTGCAATCATGGACGGAATTCGGCAGCTCTCTGATTTCAAGATCGAAAGCTGGAGATTCATTTGTCACGGAAATACTGGTTCCCACAGCAGAGATTGATAATTTGGTGAACATTCTTATCGGTAACGGAGCAGAACAGATTGATTCAGTGAGATGGGGCGAGCTCCGCATCAGATTAGGTATTCTTGATAGCAATGAGATTAACCCATCCAACCTGCCATTTGAACTCGGTCTGCATGAACTGGTCAAACTAGACAAGGGGTGCTATCCCGGTCAGGAGATCCATGCTAGGATGGATAGTAGAGGTAGGCTCGCGAGGACGCTAGTCCGGCTTGACTGCAAAACCCCTCCGACGGTTGGTAAGCACATCCTCCCCGGAATTGGCAGGGTCGTAGTGACATCAAATGCGGAGTATGAAGGAGGGGGGGTTGCCCTTGCCATCATACCGAATGAAGCCAAAGGATTGAATGAATTAGTCTTCGACGACGGTTCCACGGCGAAAGTGGAGCTAATCTGAAAAATCGTCACTGTCGAACTCGAATACCTCCCCCCTTTCCAACCACTCAGAAAGGGGCATTAAGGGAGAGATTCGCAGCGAGCCGAGATTCCTTGTGAACAGGTACAACGTGGGGTCATAATCCTCTACCATCTGTTTCTGGAATGCCTTGCGTACAGATACTGCGCGTGAGCGGAAGAAACCCAGTTCTACCGTGACGCCAATGATGGTGGCTGTATAGAGTACGAGAAGCACGCTAAGAGAGAATAACACCGGATCGGCGAACAAGTCGTTCGTGCGCAGTTGGCTCCCATACAGTAACTGTCTAGTCAGCAAGAATACCAGTCCGACGCCGACCAGTGGGCCCAGAGCATCTTCGACGAACGTGTCCATAGGAGTCAATCTCCTCTTGGTGGGGTCTGCGAAAACCAAAGCATTGGATGTTGCAGCGCGAATAACAGAGATGAAAGATACCAACGCGATGTAAACCACTCCACTGAGCATGAGTACCCCTCTTGCATCAAGAGGCAGATAGAGTACTACGAGGTATGCGAATAACCCCAGAAAAACTGTGATTGGCAGCCTGTGTACCGAAGCCAGTATTCGATCCAGTTCCTTAGCGCCATCATCCAGCCGGGGGATGCCTATGATCTCCCACCTTGTGTTGCCTTGAATCAACTTGGCGAGAAGGGCCAGGGCCCTCTTGTCAATCAACACCCATTCGATAGTCCTGAGGACGGGCATCAGGAATATTGCGATTATTGCAGCAAAAAAACCGAGTAAAGGCCAGACTATCAAACCTGGAAGAAGCAGGAAATGCTGCATCCTTAGGGGGTGCAGAAGGTCGGATTCGATGCGAGATTGCCTCTCTGGATCTATCAGGAATCTCCTAGCTTCGGCATCAAGTTCAACCCTGTACCTTCTCAATGGGATACCAGCATCGAGTACCCTCCTGACTTTCTCCCTGTAGTGCTCGTGCTCTGGCTCGGTGCCGACCCACCAACGCCAACCCAATGACAGCGGTAATGCGAGAAACACCGGTGAGAGAAGTATCAGCACGGAGGTCAGTAGTGCCTCTGATGTTGCAACCACACTCTCTGGTCAATGTTCCCCCCAATAATGAAACGGTGCCACCACCGGCGTAGGGCTTCAATCACTGACCATTGCGTGGCGACGGGAAACCTCATCCCAATCGACAACGTTCCACCATGCCTCGATGTAAGTGGCTCTTCCCGGACCGTACTTCTTGTAGTAGGCATGCTCCCATACATCGAGTCCTAGAATGGGATCGCAGTATCCATCCATGAGCGGGTTGTCCTGATTTGGAGAAGAGCATATGCATAATTCTCCATCACGGATTCCCAGCCATGCCCAGCCACTACCAAAGCGAGTCATTGCAGCGTTCTGGAAGGCGGTTTTGAATTCATCAAAGGTACCGAAGGATGCATCGATAGCAGTTGCGAGAGCTCCGCTGGGGGAGCCACCTCCTGTGGGGGACATGGCCTCCCAGAACTGGCAGTGATTCCACCAACCCCCGCCATTGTTCCTCACAGCTGCGATACTGTGATGATTAGAGAGTAGTTCCTCAATCGATTTGTTCTCGAGTCCGTTGGCTTCGATTGCAGCATTGAGATTGTTCGTGTAGGCATTGTGATGCTTGGTATGATGTATCTCCATAGTCAGCGCATCTATGTGGGGCTCGAGTGCGTCGTATGCGTAGTTCAAAGCGGGCAGTTCAAAGGACATGCAATCGGTTTACCCAAGGAGCATCGGAATATCAATCCTCTCGCCATTGTCTGGGAATTTATGTGGGGAACCTTGATTGAAGTCCGTCAAGGCCAACAGGCCGTGGGGAGAGTCGCTGTCACCGATGGAATGTCAGCAGAAGCAGTCGGGTTCCTAGAAGACGCGGGGCACGAAGTGGTTCTGCATCACTACACTCCGGAGGAGCTGTCTGCAGGGGCGTTATCTGGTTTTGATGCAGTGGTTGTCAGAAGTGCGACGAAGATGACCGGCGAAGTCATTCACGCATCCAAAGCCGAATCCGGTGGAATTGGATTCATCGGTCGCGCTGGAGTAGGCATTGACAACATAGACATCCCAACCGCGAGCGAATGCCAGATTGTTGTATGCAACACCCCAGGGGCTTCGACCTCGAGCGTCGTGGAATTGACGATCGGCCACCTAATCGCATCTGTGCGACATGTTGCAAAGGCCGATAGGACACTCAGATTGGGAGAATGGGAGAAGGGATCCCTCAGGGGTTCTGAGATTGGAGGCAAGAGGCTGGGTCTAATCGGCTACGGCAGGATTGCTAGAGGCGTCGGCGAAGTAGCTCGCACCATGGGCATGGAACTCCACGCATTCGATCCCTACATTGCCAAAGAATTGTCAACTGCCTCCCAATGTACACTCCACGATGACGTGGATGAGTTGTTTAGACTCTGCACTCACATCTCCATCCACTGTAATCTCTCGCCTGAGACGCATCACTTGGTCAACTCAGAACGTTTGGCGATGATGCCAAGGACCGGTGCCGATGGGACCCTTTGCGGCAATCACATCGTAAACTGCGCTAGAGGGGGCATCGTCGACGAAGCCGCAGTACTCGCCGCCCTTGAATCGGGGCAGTTGTCTTCAGCGGCTCTAGACGTATACGAAATCGAACCGGCTGCTGGCAACCCCCTACTGGAGCATGCTAACTTCCACGGTTCGCCGCATATAGGCGCTGCTACCTTAGAAGCACAGGCGAGGGTGGGCGAGGAGATGGTGGGCCTTCTGATTGACTACTTCAACGGCGACAGACCCGTTTCAGCCATCAACTAGAGGAGTCGTCATGAGGGCCTTCGTGACTGGTGGGTCAGGACATGTCGGTGGAAACCTCGTTCGTGAACTGATTTCACGCGGCTACGGAGTTAAATGCCTCGTTCGCAAAGACACTAGGGCTCTTGACGGATTAGATGTCGAACTGGTACGAGGCGACCTGAACGATGCCAGTGCCATGGGGGCCCACATGCAAGATGTCGACATGGTCTTCCATGCTGCAGCCTTCGTCGCGGTGGAGCGTGTGGACGAGGCACTGATGGAGCGCGTCAACGTCGGAGGAACGCGTGCCATGTGCGAGGCCGCTCTTAATGCAAGCGTCAAGAGATTCATCCACTTCTCCAGCGTCCACGCTTTCAGTCAAATACCCACAGATCGGCCGCTGACAGAAGACAGGGCTCTTGTCAGCGATCCCGATGCCGCCCCATATGACCGGACTAAGGCCGCAGCACAACGAGTGGTGATGGGAGCATGCGACAATGGATTGAATGCCAGCATCATCCACCCTACTGGCATAATTGGGCCTAATGACTGGAAGCCCAGCAGGATGGGTGCTGTAATCCAGGATATCGCCACTGGACAGATGCCGATCATCCTGCGGACCGGGTTCAATTGGGTGGATGTCCGAGACGTCTGCAGGACTGCTGTTAATTGCGTAGAGATGGGCAGAAAGGGCCAGAACTACCTCGCACCTGGATCATGGGGCTCGATGAAGGACATCTCGGATGCTGCCTCGGAGGTAGTTGGTAAGAAGACCACATACCTTCAGCTGCCTCTGTGGAGCGCCTATCTGGCACTGCCCTTCGCCGGAATCTCATCCGCTCTGACAGGTAACAGATCGGGCCTTAACAAGGGCAGTTTGCATGCACTTGATGTGCAATGCAGAGACATCCCGGGAGTCCTAGCCAAGGAAGAGCTGCGGCACACCTCTCGTCCGCTTGCAGAGACAGTCAGAGACACAATCGATTGGATGCGCTCGAACGACCGACTGTAAGCATCATTCGATACTATGCATTCTAACAAGAGAGTCTTCAAGCATCGAAAGTTCGGGTGGTATCGAAATGTTGGAGATGGGCGACTTCAGAGACAAACCAGAGTCTTTCTTCAACTTCCATACAGAGGAGTTGAAATCGGATACTACAGGGGTGAGGGCCTTCAGGGCATCCGCGCCTTCACCCACTGCCCCCGCAGGCAAACGGGGGAATGAACGGGCATCCACCGCACTGTGACCATACAGGGTTGTCGATAGGTAATGAGTGAAGAAGGGGCATATAGGTGTCAAAGCGCTCAGTAGGTCCCTGACCACTCGGTGCAATGTCCATGCTGCTGCTGCATTGCCATCATACAGCCTCGATTTAGTCATCTCCAGCCAGTGACTGGGAAAGACACCGGTACCGAATCCCTTGATGGCCTGAGCGGCGGTGTAGATATCTATTCTCGACCACGCGTCTTCGACACGTGTCATCACGTGATCGAATTCGGCGAGTATCCAACGATCCTCGGGAGCGAGGTCCTTGGGGGGCTGTTCTGGGTCATCTGGAGCGTCGAACTGGCTAGCGAAGCGCGCCACATTGAATATTTTGGTCAGGACACCGAAGTACTTGGCCTCGATTTCCTCAGGATTGATGTGGAAGTCGTCACCGACCTGTGCATCGCAGGCCTTCCAAAGACGAAAGCACTCGCTGCCTATTTTGTTGGCCCTGAGTTGCACTTGCTTGCCGTCAGGACCTTTGATCTTCCATGAGCCGGTCCTTCCTGCAGCACCGCACTCGAGGACCGAATTAGCATCGATCCCATTCCCTAGGGACTTGGACATCTTGCGGCCCCATGGATCCATCCCGAGCCCATCGATCCAGATGTTCTGAAAGCCGGGCTTGTCCAATAACAGGGCGCTCTTGAGCAGCGTGTAATACAGCCACGTGCGAACGATCTCCTTGCCCTGAGGTCTAATTGAAGTCGGGAATGCCCGCTTGAACAGATCAGGATTGCTGAGGTAGCCGGATACAAAGAGGTTCGAGTTCGATGAATCCATCCAGGTATCGAACACCTTGCCCTCCCCCTCCAACTCACCGAGACTCAACCTGAGTTCGTCAAATGAGCCGATGAGCTCACGAGTTTGGCGATCTAGCACCTCAGAGCCCTGTGGTGGTGACTGGCGCCATGGCTGAACATAGGAACCCTGTGGCGGAACGACGACCTTGGAGCCATCTTCGGAATACCAAATTGGGACTTCAGTATGATACCACCTGCGGCGGCTAATCGGCCAGTCGATTGAGATGCCGTTCATCCAATCGTGTAGATACTGGCGGTTCCTCTCAGGAATGAATGCGCTCTGGTCCGAAAGCTCAGTTAGTCTGTCCAGTATGTGTGTCTGCTTGACATACCACTCCTTCAGCAGGATGATCTCAACGGGATTGCGACCCCTCTCGCTGACTGGTACCTCCTGAATGTGCTCTTCAGCTGCGATGAGTCGGCCGGATTCGCGCAGGATATCAATTGATGCTGCACGCGCCTCTTCGGCCAACATGCCCGCCAGAGGGCCTCCGACGGAGCTCATCCGGCCTTCGAGGTCAACTGCGGCGAATGGGCGGAGAGCTAGTTCGCGGAACACGGCGACGTCGTTCTGGTCGCCGAATGAGCAAACCATTAGGGCACCGCTGCCGAAATCCATCTTCACCGAATGATGCGTACGAATCTCGACGGTAGACTCCCTGTCTGCAACGGGAATCGGCAGGTGGATGCGTTTACCGACGAGATGCGAATACCGCTCATCATCGGGGTGGACCACAACGACACCACAGGCGCAAATCATCTCTGGTCGAGTTGTTGAGATGACGACGTCCTCGCCTTCCTCTGTGCTCCATCGAACATCGCAAAGCAGGGTTTTGCGAGTTATCCTCTGGACCTCGGCTTCTGCAATGGTTGTGCCCTCTACCGGATCATAAATGTTGGGTCGGAGATCCTCAACGATATCGCCCCGCTTGAAGAGATCGACGAAAATGGACTGTGTGACCGCTCGGTAATCAGGAGCATCGGTGAGGTACTCGTTGTCGTAGTCACAAGACAAACCAACGCGCTTGGCGGTCTCCCTCATTGCTTGGGTGTATGGCTCAATGGTCTCTGCGCACAAATCGAGAAACTCTCCTCGTTCGTAACTCCTCATCTTTCGCCCGTACTTCTTCTCGACGGTAAACTCGATGTTGATGCCATTTCGATCCACCCCCCAGGGGAAACATACCTCCTTGCCCAGCAGCCTCTGGCTGCGAGCAATCACGTCAATCATGCTGTACTGGGCAACAGCGCCGATGTGCCATGTACCGCTAGGATAAGGCGGGGGAGTATCGATAATGAATATCTCACGCTCGCTCTCAGGATCAAAGGAATATCTCTCTGAGTACGATTCATCGAAGTGCTCCTCTTGAATCCTCTTCTCAAGGTCTATGGTCCATCTCTTCTCGGGTATTTTCGGATCGCCCACAGAACCACCACACGTCTGACGCGGCCCTGCCTGAGCAACTCCATTCTTGACCATTCCCGCACACGCAGGTCACATCGATATCGAGCGTGGACCGAATTGCGATTGCGAGGGGTTGAAGTCCCGTCTTCATGCAGGTCGGATTTGAGTGGCACCATGAGCGATAGCAGAGGCAGGGGCTTCGACCCAAGAGAATCTGTCCAGCGCATCAGGACGGAAGCAGCCTCTAAAGTTGCTAAGGGGAAAGAGTCAGTGGGGCGGATCGATGCTGAATCCGTGAAGGGAGCCGCTAGGATGGCGCCCAACGCCTTGCGCAGGGCCTTGGCCGACTCAACACCCACGGGGATACTGACGAAGGTCCCAGTAGTTACCGTGGTGCTATGTCTGGTTGTAACCGGTTTTTTCACCATGCACTCCGGGGTCTTAGACTGCCGTGAGGGTTTTGATAATCCTGATCTATGTGATGAGGAGTCAGCATTGAATGTCAATGGGGATCTCGAGGTGTACCTGCCTCAAGGGTCCGAAGTCAGCGCGTGGATATCTGTGGTCGAGGAAGACTGGACCACCAATGTCATGGTGATCTATGTAGAATCCGAGGACACCAATGTCACCACAGTCAACATCCTGAACGAGATTGATGCCGTAGAAAGGGAGTTGAACTTCGCTCGCAATGATAGGGGTGTCAATGACAATATCATCTACGTCCTGTCGATCTCCACCGTAATCAAGGAAGTGAACTCCAGTGCGGGAAGAGTGGCCAAGGCATTCTTCTCGGGTATAGCAGAAGCTACCGGGAACGAAGGCCTCTCTGACCAATTCAACGATACCATCGACGAGCAGGAGGGCATCATCGGCAGTTACTCTATTCCAGAGGAGCAGGAGCGAGTCGACAGGATTCTCAGGGAGATGCCTCAGAACGCCTTGGACAAGCTCGTCAGGGATGTCGGTAAGGACCTAGACGGGGACGGTGACAAGGATGTCGCTCGCGTGAACTACTGGAACAGGGCTGTCATAATCATAGGAATCACCGATAATCTGGACAAGGACGGAGATGGGGTGGACGATGTCTCAATCTCGCAATTGATTGTTGATACTCAAAACACCATCAATCAAATATCGGAAGACCACAACTGGACCGATGACAATCTGACGATGACTCTGACTGGCCCCATACCAATTACGAACGCTGTCACGGAGGAGTCTTTCAAACTGTTCTGGAAAGTATTCCCAATTGGTGTATTAGCGGTTGCGCTAGGTCTTTTCCTATTCCATTGCGACCTGCTGCAGACCGGTCGAATCAGATTCGTACAAGGGCTGAAGGTTGTTATCATAGCGGGACTTCCTACTTTATGCTCGGTTTGGATCACCCTGGGAATTATCGGATACACTGACTATGAGGTCACGATGACTGTCATAATAGTCGGCCCTATCGTTCTCGCCCTCGGAGTATCATATGGACTACACATAACCAATCGATACGCAGAATCCAAAGGCACGCCGCGTGAAAAAATGGCGATAGCCCTGAACTCGACAGGACGAGCCGTCTTTCTCTCTGCTATTACGACCGTCATTGGCTTCGTCTCATTGACCTTCGCTCCGATGAAACCAATTCAGACTGTAGGATGGTCCCTAGCCGGAGGCATAGTCGTGGTCTACATCATGACCATGATTATGGTACCCAATCTGACGATGATGCTCGACCTGAAGAAACCGTCTCATCCCCCTCCTAAACTGTTCGTGCAGGCCGTAGGAGTACCTGTGAAATGGTCTCGAATCACAATAGTCTTGTTCCTCGCTGCCATGCTTATGTCCGCCGGCATCTCCAGAGAAAACGTCGAGGAGAACATAGACCTGCTAGAGATGGCTCCGCAGAATGTGGAGTCTGTCCAGAAGATGGGGGTGTACTCGGATGAGTTTGAGGCCGGTCAGCCGGGGTTCCTCCTCGTAGACGGTGATTTGAGAGCAAGTCCCAACTTTTTCTCACCTATATTGGACGATCCATATGAGAATCTGAAGGGGATTGAATCACTGGAGCAGAACTGCAACCGGGTTAACAGAACCACTGCAGTTTCGATAGTCTTCCTAATGAAAGCGGTCGCCGTTGGGGTTAACGTCTCGGGTTACGCTATAGTCGATCAGGTTGATCAGTGGCCCCTCCCGCAACAGATCAAGGACGTTGTAGATTTCGTCTTTGGCAGAGAGGTTGCTGGAAACGGCTCTTTCTGGGAGACGTTAGCGGCTTTGGACGGTTCACCCTCAGGTGATGATCAAGCTCACAACTTCCTGCTCTATGTATTCTACAACAGCATGACAGATGAAATGCGAGAATTGTTCATCTCCTCCGACTACAGGCGCAGTCTGGTCTACATTGACATGCCATTCATGGATGTAAAGAACACAGAGGAGGCTGTAACAGGTAAGGGGGGCATCAACTATTGGGCTGAGAACACCCCTGGTGTGGAGTCTTCCCCCCTTGTCGGAGTCGCATCGGTGACGATTGAAGTCAACAATCTAATCGTTGACTCACAATGGACATCGTTGGGTTTTGCCCTGCTGTTCACGGTTCTTACCCTCGGCTTGGTGTTCCGAGACCTCAGGTTCGCCTTGTTGACAACGATACCCGTTGGCTTCACCGTAACGATGCAATGGCTGGCTATGGATTCACTTGGAGTCCCACTGTCACTTGTTACGGTGATGGTCGGCTCTATACTGGTCGGAGTGGGGATCGATTTCTCGATACATATCGCCAATCGGGTCAAAGAGCTGGGTGGGACGATGGAAGCCGTACAAGTAGCCTGTGCTAGCACCGGGATGAGCCTGTTTGAAGCCACGACGGTAACTGCTGCTGGACTCACATGCGCCTACCAGATTCCCATTGATGCAATCCACCCCTTCGTCACCGTCATCATCATCCTGCTGATTGTCGCCGCATTGTCGGCGCTTCTCCTTCTACCAGCAATCTATGCTCTCTTGATTAAGTCCAACATCGGATTGACCGGAGGCGTGGAGACTATGGTCAAGACCGCTGGACTACGAAGGGCGATTGCTAGGGACGAGGCCGATTCAATTGATGCATCGATGCTGATTGGCTCCTCCGATGATGCATGGTGATCTCATGACCCGGTACTGGCTGATGAAGAGCGAACCGCATGTGTACCCGTGGGAGCAACTGATAGAGGATGGCTCGACCCACTGGGACGGTGTGAGGAACTACCAAGCGAGGAACCTGATGAGGGACGAGATGAGTATAGGCGATCTAGTCCTGTTCTATCACTCAAACTGCAAGCCACCGCACGTCGCTGGAATCGCAAGGGTCTGCAAGGAAGGATACCCTGACCACACCGCGCGAGACCCGTCGTCGAACTACTTCGACCCCAAAGCAACACTGGAGGATCCACGCTGGATGATGGTAGACATCGAGCCGGTCATAGAGTTAAGTAGCGTGGAATTGTCAGATTTGAGATTGAATCCCGGGCTTGAAGGCATGCCCCTTCTGAGGAGGGGGCAGAGGCTATCAGTGCAATCGGTCCCACCCGAGCATTTCGAAATAGTGTGCCGTATGGGGGGACTCCCGGGGATACCCGGGTAGTGGGCGCGTCCTCGGTGGACGCTCGTCACCAAAAGTGCAAGTTCACCGATCTCCTCCGCCCCGCTATCCCAAGGCATCCAGCATCCCCGGTCGGGTTGCTCGCTTCCGCGCCTGACCTGGTTCCCGGGCGTGAGACATTCCTCGCTTCCCTCCGGAAGCAGTTTCCGCCAACCTGGATCTCTTGGGGGCGAGGCATCGACGTCAACCGGTGGAACACCAATGGCTCGTCTGCGCCGCCCTCGGACTTCGGGTCTCCATTTCCGACGATTTGAGAATAACAGAGCACGTCAACTCTCCCCCTAGCCCGACTATCGCGAGAAATCGACCCATATCAACGAATCGCTGGGCCGGAGACTGGTTTTGATCCCTATTCAGTGTACTTCGAAGGACAACCAGTCTGAATTTCACGGGCTTTGAGTAGCCATCCGTCAGCGGTGTTAATCAGATTGCCCTTGACCGCTATCGTGTGCCCTTCTTCAAAGCCATCGGGGATGGCAACACCGGAGAAGTCGATGTTTAGTGTGTGAGACGACCCAGCAAGCTCGAACGAGGAGGAATCGGAATCGAGCGAGTCGATTACAACTTGGCCACGAAGATGCACGCCCCCTTCATGCGAAAGAGGAGATGACATGACCTCATCAACGGAATACTGCGTCTCTGGTTCGATGCTCAGGAACATCAGTGTAACCAGCCCGGCCAGTGCGACGCCGACTAACGCCATACGCGTGACTCTGGTGCCTGCCATGCTCGCACCTCCATTCGGGTATTGATGAGGGTTTTCACTGACGAGTCAGGGATTGCCATAGCCAACCGCCTCTTCGATACCCAGGAAACCGTTGTCTCGAATCTTTCTCCTCAGCCCCTTGACTATGCGGGGCACTACTGAAGGACCCTTGAACACCAAAGCCGAGTACAACTGTAGCAGCGAAGCCCCAGATGTCATCGCCTCCCAAGCGGTGGCAGCCGAATCTATCCCTCCGACCCCGACGATCGGAACCTCTGAGCCGGCCTCCTCATAGAGAAGCCTGATGACTTCCACCGAACGCGATTGGAGTGGCCTACCAGAGAGACCTCCGGGTTCGGCGAAGACGCCTCGTGATCGCGTATTAGAAGGGACTGGGCGATGAAGGGTGGTGTTGGTGGCAACGAAGCCGTCGATGCCCCGTCTCAGCGCCATCTGAGCCGAAGCGAGAATCTCGTCGTCGGAGCCATCGGGGGAAAGTTTCAGCAAGAGCGGTTTGCCACCGCCTTTTCTCTCAGCTACCTTGCCACACTCTGACAGAATTGAGGACAGGTGGTCAACCTCCTGTAGCTCCCTGAGGCCAGGGGTGTTGGGTGAGGAGACATTGAGGACGAAAATATCAGCGTGATTCCACAGGATGTCCAATGTCTGTGAGTAGTCGCTGGGTGCGCTTTCATTAGGGGTCTTCTTAGAGCGGCCTATGTTAGCCGCAACAGGGACTTTAGGCCACTTGCCGGAGGATCGGCGAGATATCAGGCTGTCTCTAACGGCCGAAGCCCCTGGGTTGTTGAAACCCATCCTGTTTACCAACGCATTCTCAGACTCAGCCCTGAACATCCTAGGTTTAGGATTGCCATCCTGCGGGAATCTGGTCACTCCACCATACTCAAGCCAAGAGAATCCTAATGCAGGCCAAGCAGAAAGTGCCTCTGCACCCTTGTCGAACCCGGCTGCTAGGCCCAATGGGTGGTGGAAAAGCCGTCCAAAGACATGAATTGGGAGTTCTGGAGCATGATACAATGAACTGAGGAGTCGCTGACCACCAGAACTCTGCCCGAATGTCGACAGGCCTCTGATAGTCAAATCATGTGCCTTCTCGGAGTCTACAAAGCGGAGGAAAGGCCGTGCGAACAAGGAATACGGCAATCCCATTACCTGAGGCTGCCGTACGGTATTCTTCAAGCGTTACGCACCATCGTGGCCCCATGAGCCCATCAAAGCAGGGTGCTGCCATCAGCGAACTCGCCCGCAGAACACTCAGGTCCAGTGGAGTCACTGTTCGGACCAAGGGCGTTGAAAGGCTCCGTATCGATTCCTTGTCGGTATTGATTTCCGACCTAGCGCCAGCTGTAATATCCGGGGCTATCGCAGAGGAGACCGGTGAGGGAGCCATTGCAATCGTCCTTGAAGGCGAACCAGGGGGATTCATCGGTGGCCCCGAACCTCGAACCTTA
>JAKUUO010000019.1 GCA_022448665.1 Candidatus Thalassarchaeum betae
CATATCTTGTCCGGGTGGCCTGAGGCCACCGATTCTGATGTGAACAAGTGAGGTAACGACTCCGCCATAGCCTCAACTGCGAGTGATTCCCCTTGATGAGGTTTCGGAGATTGTTGACCGCAGTAGCGAAAGCGAGTTCCGGCGTCCGAGGCTCATGAGCAGCGTCGAGACAGATATTGTCTGGACCGGTTCCAGGGCTCGAGCAGAGGCTCTGATGGCTGCTGTTTCACCAGATGACCCCGAGACTTTCGAGGCCGAGATAGTGGAAGTCGATGGGTGCGTCGAACTGCGCATTCGAGTCGTCGGTGAGGAGCTCAAGACGGTGCGCTCGACGGTGGATGATCTGCTGGCGTGTCTTGCCGCAGCAGAGTCCAGTCTCGATGTCATCGATGGGGTTTGAGGGCCTTGGCCGCGACTCTCGCCGTATCTACTGCGGCATCACTCAGGTGATATTCCGACTCGACATGGCAGCCAGCCATCCCGATGCTGTTCTCGATGAACATGGTCCCGTCAACGCGCTCGTCGCGAGAGCACGGGTGGAGCATTATCGAAGTCGTGGAACGGCGTGCTGCGGCCATACTGCGCCAACCGGAGCAGCGCGAGTCGAGTAACTCTTTGATGCTCTCCAGCGCAGCATCCCCATCGCCTTTGAGGCATACCGCATGGAGGATGGTGCACTCAGAAGCCTCAGCGCCCTCGGGTATCCTGTCATCCGCAGTCACATCGAGTGCGAGGATGCCGCTCTCTGGCTCGAACAAACCGGAGTATGGCCGCATAGGCTTGCCCTCAAGCGCGACGTCCAGTGCGGCGACCCGATGTTCGGTGCACTGTCTGAGGGAGGATGCGTCTAGGCCGGCGGTCTCAAGCAGCCTCGCGCTCTCTGCAGGCGGGACAGCGAGGATGATTGCGTCGCACTCGACGTCGTTGCCAGCGATGTGCGCGGAGCGTATTCGTCCGTCCGTCCCAAGAGACAGCGACTCAACGCTCTTGCCGATCTCGAACATCACATCGAGCTGGTTCGCTGCGACGATGAGTCTTCCGACCAGGCTCGACCAGCCGCCCCGCGGTATCACGAGTTGGCCTGGCTTGTCGGTCACCTCGGAGTCGAGGGACATCGTAGTGAGGGCGGTCATGGCGAGATTGCCGTCACCGCCGATCTCGAGCATGCCGCCATACGCCCACTTGGTTCCGAGGACCCGTGGGGCGCGGAGCTTCCTCAGCAGCTGGTTCAGGGGGCCTTTGCGCCTCAAGAGGTGGAGGCCTGGATCTAACAGCCAATTACCGGAATCGCGCAGCCTGACGCGACCGCCCAGAGTGTCCCTAGACTCGATTAAAAGCACGGTGGCTCCATCGGCTGCGAGTTGCACCGCCGCGGCCAAACCCGCGACCCCGCCGCCTACGACCACGCTACGCATCTCGGTTTCACGGGTGAGGATGGTCAAATGTCGTTTCGGACCATTGAAGGTGGGGGTGAGACACGTCATGGCGTGGCCTCACTGCCTCACGACCGCTCTGCCCTCCTCTGGTCGGCAGACTACCCTACTCCGCTCTTCCTCGACTCAATCGATAGGTGGGTGGATGCGATGGTCGCCGACGAGCACGGTGGTGGTGATGCTCCAGAGGGACTCGTCAAGGCTAGGATCTCGGCGAAGGATTCGGGCATCCTGTGCGGCCGCCCAGTGGCCGAGCGTCTGCTTGCAAGGCACCTCTCAGAATGCTCTGCTGAGTGGGGCGTCAGCGAGGGTGGCGCGGTGGAGAAAGGCCAGACAGTTCTGGTTCTGCACGGACCGGCGGATGGGATGCTTCGCTTCGAGCGGATCCTGCTGAATCTCCTCGGAAGACTGTCTGGAATCTCCTCGAACACTGCTCACTGGGCCGAATCAGCGGGCTCGATGCGCGTTGCAGCCACCCGCAAGACCGAGTGGGGACTACTTGACAAATGGGCCATCCACATAGGTGGTGGGCTGACCCACAGACTCGATCGCGGCGATGCATTGATGCTCAAGGAGAATGACCTCGCGGCGATGATGGGAGAAGGCGAGACAGGACTCGGAGCGATGAGCCGGATGGTCTCCTCGGTAGACATGGAGCAGCATGCCGGGTTCACCGTGGTCGAGGTCCGCAGCGTTGAGCAGGCCGTCACCGCTGCAACCGCGTGGGTCACTTCACAGAGCGGGCGCGGGGGCGACGAGAAGGTTGTGCTGCTGCTCGACAACATGGGACCCGAGGTTTCTTCCGATGTAGGCAGGGCTCTGTCCGAAAACGGTCTACGCGATCACTGCGTGCTCGAAGGATCAGGAGGAGTGAGTCTCGATTCGCTGGGTGATTGGGCTGCGAGCGGTGTTGACCTGGTATCCTCGAGCGCATTGAACCGGGGCGTGGCCCCGCTCGATTTGTCTATGCTGATTGTAGCCGGAGGGGAGTGAATGGGCGATATCCCGCAGAGTCATCCCCGACGCTCCTCGCTTCTGGCGAGACAGAAGCTGGTCGATGCCGCGGCCGACGGGCTACTGGCGGACTCGGCGATGATCGCCCACGGCCGTGGCGAGGCCTTCGACTACCTGCTGGGCGAGCGGACCTCGAACTCAGCCAAAAACGCGATTCACGAGGCTTCGGCCAGACTGCTAGCAGCCGAACATCCTGTCATCTCCGTCAATGGCAACACCGTGGTTCTGGCCGGTGAAGACCTGATTCGTGTCGCAGCAGTCGTAGGCTGTCCCATCGAGGTCAACCTGTACTACCGGACTCATGAGAGGATCACTGGGCTGCTGGAGAGGCTGTCGGAGCAGCGCGCCTCTGTCGCCGCCGGACCGGCCCCGAAAGGCTGGACCGGAGAATGGGATCGAGCGGTCGAGGGGGTCGGGTTGCTAGGTGAAGACGCGGATGGAAGAATCGAGGGCCTGGAAGGTCCCCGTGCCCTCTGCTGCGCGGATGGCATCGGCAGCGCCGATGTGGTTCTGGTACCGCTCGAGGACGGCGACAGGTGCGAGGCGCTCATAGAGATGGGTAAGCAAGTCCTGGTCGTCGACCTCAATCCGCTCTCGCGAACATCGAGGATGGCAACCGTCACTATCGTGGACGAGGTCGCGAGGTCCGCGGCTGCTTTGCTCGAAGAAGTGGTCTCGGGCCATGCACAACCAGAAGACTGGGACAACCAAGCGGTCCTGAGCGAAGCCCTCGACATTATCGCAGATGCCTCTGCGGGCGAATGATCACGCGGATGCGAACTGCTCTCCGAGTAAGGCTGCGCACCGCTCGGCGATGGCCTGACCGACCTCGGAGGTGGATGCTGTGCCCCCGAGGTCGTAGGTCACAGCACCGCCGTCTGCGAGGTGATTGGCTATCGCCTTCTCAAGGATGTCAGCGCACATTATCGCATCAGCGTCTCCATGTCGAACTCCGAGACTGTCGAACATCAACTGGACCGAGGAGATGGCGGCAATTGGGTTGACCTTGTTCTGACCGGCGTGCTTGGGAGACGAGCCGTGGACCGGCTCGAACAGCATGTGGTCATCACCGATGTTGGCGCTGGCTGCCATGCCCATCCCACCCTGCAGGACGGAGGCTAGGTCGGTGGCGATGTCACCGAACATGTTCGGCAGGACGACGACGTCTAGGTCCTCGGGGTCGCGAACCAGCCACATGGTGAACGCGTCGATATAGGCCTCATTGGACTCGATGTCTTCGTACTGCTCTGAAATCTCATTGAAGACCTTCCTGAACAGACGGCATCCCCGCAGGACGTTGCTCTTGTCCACACAAGTCACCTTCTGCGGGGTGCCCATGCGGGACTCACGCCTCTTGGCGAGTTCGAATGCGAATCTGATGACGCGCTCGCTGCCGGCGCGCGAAATCGGCCTCGGGTCCCAAGACACCTCTCCCTCGAGGCCGGGAAAACTGCCGATCTGAATCGGTTCGTCCTTGGCTCCGAGCGCGCGTTGGGCCGAGCGTCGTAGCAAGCTGTGATAGAGGCCTTCGGTGTTCTCCCGGATCAACACCATGTCGACTAGGTCGGGGTCCCAGATGTTGGTATGGATGCCGTGAACCTTGTGTTGGACGCCGTAGTAGAGCTTGACCGGCCTGATATTGGCGTAGAGATCTAGGCCGGAGCGGAGTCCGAGTATCACCTGCCCCCCTGCCAAATCGCCGTTGGGAAGTTTCGCACCGGGCCATCCTATGGCTCCCAGTAGGATCGCGTCTGAGTTGTCCCTGCAGTGCTCGAAGGAGCCATCAGGCCACTCTTCTCCCGTCTCAAGGAAATGCTCCCCTCCACAAGGGATCTCGGTGATGTCGAAGGTCATCGGGCTGTGTTCCTCAAATACCTCGATTATACGTCTGGCTTCGGCGGTGACCTCACGGCCCGTGCCGTCGCCGGGAAGGACTGTCAGACGGTACTCGACCACGACCGGGGCACTTGCCTTCCATTCATCAACCCCACCTACGTTCTTCCTCTCTTCTGAGATGCGATAATTGATAGACGGTCAATACGAACCAATGTCCCATGGACCGTGCGCCCGATGATGGGGGGGGTAGCCCACGAATAGACATCAGAGCCTTGCCGGACTCAGTTGCGAGGCTGTGGGAGACCATGCTCAGACTCGACCCCTCTTGGGACCTCGCTGATTGGCTCGATGAGCGAGCCAACGAGGAGCTTGGACTCGTCGAGGGGCACCTGGGTCGAGAGCGGTTGAGGTTGGAGCAGCGGTTGCATCGCCTTGAGACTCTGGTCAAGCGTCTCAAGCGGCAGAGGGAGGTCGTCGAGCGAACTACTTGGACCGACCCTAACCAGAGAAACCTCTTCGACGTCTTCGAGAAAGGTGAGGTAGTGGAGAAGGTGGAGGTAGACGAGGGTCTTGAGGGTCTCCCAGCAGTTGATTTCGGGTCTCTGGAAGCAGGGGATGACCCATTGCTGGCAATCGTAGCAGAGCACGTCATCAGCATCATCGAGAAGGCTTCCGACGAAAATCCAGAACCAGTTCACTTCGACTCGCTCTTGGAAGAGTTGACTCCGCTTGGAATCAGGGCCGACGAGGTCGACGAAGCTGTTGCATGGCTATTGCAGAGGAGTGTCATCGTCGAGTTGGGTGAGGACGCCTTCGGACTAGCCCCTTGAGTATCCTGGTTCAGGCTGCCAACGAGCAACCGTTTCCTTCAAAGAAGGGTGTGCTGTCGCGATGACCGTAGTACCATGGCAAGTGATGCGTCTGGATGGTACGCGCGCCTCGATCACGAGTGCTCTGACAGGCTCGAGCAACTCTCAGTATGGCTCGATTCCTGGGAGGAGGCGGTCAGACACAGACTGCCGATTGCGGCCACCCTGCCCAACCACTGGCCGACTCTGCCAGCCGGACTCCTGTCGGATCCAGGGGCGGTCCTCGAGCACCTGCTTGCTAGACTCGAGGCTGAGCGAGACGGCAGGTCGCCCCGAGGTGCTTCTTCTACTCCTGGTCGGCTCACTGAATCCATACTCGCGGACGAATTGAAGAACACTCGACCTGGTGCGAGGAAAGCCCCGCCAGCGACCTTGTCGCTCGACGCCATGCCCCCTGGATTCCGGGCCTATGCCAAGCGCTTCAACGATAATGTGACTGGGGGCTCGGGCGATTCTGAAATTGAATCCGTGAATGATGGTTCACAGACTCACTCAGGCATCCCCCTGCCGTTTGCCGACCCCGCCGTCGGAGGTGGGGTCGTTCCATCTCGAGCAATTAGGATTCACGTCCGCCATAGCGCCGACCGCAATGCCAGCGAGAGGCGTGATGACACTCTCAGACTATTGCAGGGCATGCAGATGATCGACAGTTCTGAGGCGGCCGTGATATGCACCAGAAGGAGGATTCTGCTAGTCTTGGCGCGCGCTGGTCTGGTTGACCTCGATGGTGACGGTGACGAGGCTAGAATCGGCCGAGGAGAAGTTGAGGCCGTTTTGGAGGACAGTGTGAGGTGCGCAGACGCCCTCCGTGGCGAGTGGCCATGGGACGAAGCTCCTCGCCTGCTGGTCAGTAGGCCTCCTTGGCTGCGCATCAAGGATCGTTTCCGTGGTCACCCTGAAGGTAGCCAGATGCGTAAGGATCTCTCAAGGGAACTGCGTGACACAAAGGAGATCGACGGCAGCCTGAGGTTTGCCGCACTCAGAGGCAACGTCAATCTCTATCGGTTATTCCTCGAACGGGCGCTGAACCTAGTTCGAGAAGGCGGGAGGATTCGCATGGTCGTCCCTGACGCGCTGCTGCGTGAGAAGAGCAGTGTCGCACTGCGCAAGCTGATGGTCGAGAAGAACGAGTGGTGCTCATCATGGTCATTCCCAGAGCCTCAACGGGTCTTCCCCGGCGCCTCTCAGGGTGTTCTTGTGCTGGGACTCACAGTCGGCGGGAGCACCGAGATGATGACTAGTTTTGGCCCTCTCGGATTCAATGATGTGTCTCCCAAGTCGGGTCTCGACAGCAGGGCCCCGTTCCTAGAGTTGGAGCGGGGGCCTTGGTCGGTCTGGACCGATTTGGCATGGGCCGTCCCCAAGATGCCGCGAGATCACTACATGCGGCGAGCTGTGCTCAAGGCTATCGGTGAACTCGCCGACCAACCTCGCCTTGGCGAGGAGGGGAACTGGTTGAACCCCAACGGCAAGCCAATCCGAGTGCGAGTTGGAGAAATCGACCAGACTAATTGGTCGTCAGACATTAGCGGGTGGGCCTCAGGTTCCCAAGGAGTTCCTTTCATTAGAGGATCGCATTTCTGCCTCGAGGATGGCGACGTCAGAATCAACCATCCTGGTTACGACGCTGAAATTGAGGATGATGCAATCGAGCGTTCGCAGGCTCTGTGGAGTGGGCCCATCGAGGCGAGGGGGCATTCTCGTGTGGCGTGCCAAGCCATCGTCAACGCCCAGAAGGAGCGCCGCCTCCGCTGGGCAGTCGTCCCACCTGACTGCGTGCTCGGCAACTCTGTTAATTTCCTAGAATTACCGGAGAAGGTCCTCGACAGCCTAGCCGAGGAGCACGGTAGCGTCGACGAGGGCCTTCTCTTTGTCGCGGCCCAACTCAACACTGAGGCTCTCGACCTGTGGTCGAGGGCTTGGGCAGCCAACAACAACGTGAACAATTACGAGATCAAGAATCTGCCATTCCCACCTCCATCCACCGAAGTTGCCTTGAATTACGCTTTGAGGCAGTGAAACGGGAAGCCATCGTCAAATTATCGGCAGGATTTTTCCGTTTTTCGGATTTATTGATGCGTCAATACCAAACAGACTATTATGCGAGCGTGCCGTACGGGGAGCGTTCCATCGCGTTAGCGTTGAAGTACGAGGAAACACAGTATGGGTATCCAACCGAAAATCGGTATCACTGGCCTGCCCCGGTCTGGGAAGTCTGCCGTGCTGGACAAAGTCGTCAGTATGATTATTGATGAGCGCAAAGCCGATTCCCGTGCACGAAGGAGGGGGGTCGCGGCCAACATCATCGGAGGGATGAGGACGGAAGCAATCATCGAGAATGGAGAGCGAGTCGGGTACGCCTGTGTCGACATCCTATCCGGCGACAGAGGTGTGATGGCGCACCGCGAGATAGATTCGCGGAACAGAATCCTCGGCTTCGGCATAGACCCAAGCGAGTTGGACAAGGTGGCGGTCCCTGCCATCCAGAACGCCATTGGTAACTGCGAGATACTCGTCATCGACGAGGTCGGCAAGTTCTCCGTCGAGAGTGAGGGTTTCGTGGCAGCTGTGAGGGAGGCTCTGGAGTACGACATGCCAACTCTGCTGACACTGCACAAAAAGAGTCGCCACCCTCTGCTGCAGGACATCCGTAGGAGGGACGACGGCAGGATACTGGAGGTCACCCCTGTCAATAGGGCTCTGTTGCCGTACAAGATTCTCAAACTCATCCTAGAGACATACTGACGCTCGCTTTGCGGTCAACTTGATGCATGGGTGTCCACGCTCGGTGCCCGTGGATTCACCGGCGAGCCGTGTAGAGAGGGTGCTCATTGGCCTTGCCGTGCCACTGTACCTGCTGACCGCGCTCGCCATCGCCGACGGCAGGATTGTCATCCTCTCCGAGACTGACGTCAACAAGGATTCCGTGGCATACGTGTTCCCTGCCCTAGCCCTACTCGCTACACTGCTCTACGCCTACATCCAAAGAATGGGAGACCGTCCTCATGGTGGTTCTCCTCTCGACAGGTGGTTCAGCCGTGAGTCTGAGGACGAGATGCGCGAGCGGTTGAGGCAGGAGCAGGCCGACGCCGACGTCTCCAGCATGGGCTCGGCATGGGCAGTGAGGGAGAAAGAGCATCTCGAACGCGCCCTCGGCGAGGAAGAGTGAGCATCGAAACCTTCACTCTCCGAGTGCGTCACGGATGGGTCGAGTATACCATGAGTGAAGTTCCAGCGGAGCTGCATTACACCGAGTCGCACGAGTGGATCAGAGTCGAGGCGGGCGAGGTCGTCATAGGTATCACAGACTTCGCCCAGAACGCGCTGACAGACGTCGTCTGGGTGGATCTCGCCGAGGTTGGCGCGGTCGTGGATGCAATGGAATCATGCGCCAGCGTCGAGTCGGTGAAGTCGGTCAGTGAGATTTACGCTCCAGTCTCAGGAGAGATAATAGCCTCCAACATGGAGCTTGAGGACGCTCCTGAGAGAATCAACGAGGACCCTTACGGCGATGGTTGGATTCTCAGGATGGCTACAGCTGACAACGCTAATCTCGAGGCTCTGCTCGATGCTACAGCCTATGCTGCCCTGATTGGAGAATGACGATGACTGGGTCCCTTCCGCTGTACATCTACGTCGATGGCTCGTGTGAGGAGAACAGGGACGTCACCGCCTCCACACCCGCAGGATGGGGTTTCTGCGTCGTCTCAGGAGACAATGGGGTCGGACGAGGGAGAGGGGAGGTCGTCTTGGAAAGAAGCGGGGTGGTTGTCACCGACGAAGATGCAGAGAGCTATCTCGGAGCTGAAGTGGGCTCGAACAACACAGCTGAGTTGAGCGCAGTTGCGCAAGCCATGAGGTGGCTCCTAGCAGAGGGCGGCAGCCAGGCCGTTGTCATCCGTGGGGACTCCCAGTACGCCCTCAACATAGCCTCTGCAGTCTGGAGGGCGAAGGCGAACCGAGGCCTAGCGCTGTCCACTCAGGCCCTGTGGAGCGAAGTCGCCTCCCTGCGCTCCCTGACACCCGAGCACGTCCGGGCGCACCGTGGGCATCGGTGGAACGAACGCGCCGACCATCTCGCATTCCGAGCCATGCAGGGTGAGGATGCGCTGCCCCTGCAGTTCTGGAAGCCGGGGCGCCGTTGATTACTCCTTATCCGCCAGTGGCCCGATGCTCAGCATCACATAGACGGCCTGGAGTATCATCAGGAGGCCCAAGAGCATCAGAATCAGGCCTGCTGGGTCCGGCATATGCTCCTGCATCGGATTGCCCGACACCCATGCCAGAGCAATTGTAGCGACGCCAGCGACGAGGATCTTCCTAGACGAGCCAGGCGGGTCCTCCCACAGATCCAGCCACGGAACCAGTCCCTTCCGCTTGAAGGTCATACGATACCAGGCCACGTAGAGCAGAACCATCCCGGTCAGTCCGATTACCCCCAGGGTGAACGATTCCGAGTCCCAAGGGCCGGCTGGTGCGAAGCCGATAAGCAGTGTATCGAGCATCATCAAGGCGCCTAAGGTCGCATGGAGCCGCCATTCGGGCGCCACTTGCTCGGCCATGATGTCACGAGGTGGGTCCCCGGCTTGAAATCGCCGTAGCGATGGTGTCTTCAAGGCCGCCTCGCAGGCGCTGGGGAGGCACATGGGGTACGCAGTCGAGTTCAGCGACGTGCAGGCTGCTGCACAGAGGATCGCTGGTACCGTCAAGAGAACTGTCGTGGTGTCCTCGGAAGAAATCAACGATATCGCCGGCAGAGAGGTCCTGCTGAAGTGCGAAAACCTACAGCACGTTGGCGCCTTCAAGTTTCGCGGTGCGACCAACGCGGTGAGAATGCTCGATGAAGATGCAGAGATGGGAGTATGCACGCACAGTAGCGGCAACCACGCTCAGGCGCTTGCGCTTGCAGCGAAGCAGCGAGGCATACCTGCCTACATCGTGATGCCGAATACCGCTCCCAAGGTCAAGGTGGCCGGCGTACAGAGCCATGACGCCGAGATAACCTTCTGCGAGCCTACACTGGAAGCTAGGGAGGCAACGGCTGCGAGTGTAATCGAGCGGACCGGTGCGACGCTGGTTCACCCATACGACAACCCGAACGTCATCGCAGGCCAAGGCACGGCTGCGATGGAACTCTTCGAACAGGCGGGCCCCATGGACGCGGTGATTGCTCCTGTAGGTGGTGGCGGGCTGATGTCAGGTACTTGCATTACCACGCGGGCCCTGTTCCCCGAGACTAGGCTGTTCGGAGCCGAGCCGGAAGGGGCTGACGACGCGGCCCGCTCACTGGCCGCAGGCGAATACATCCCTCAGACTGGTCCGGACACCATCTGCGACGGACTGCTGACCAGTTTGGGGCAATTGACCTGGCCCATACTGAGGGACCATCTCGAGGGTGTCATCACAGTCAGCGACGATGAGGTGGTCGAGGCAATGCGGCTTCTGCTCAAGCACCTCGGAATGGTGGTCGAGCCGAGCGGTGCGGCCTCACTCGCGGCAGTGCTGAGGCCCGAGTTCAGGGAGCTCGAGGGCATCGGCAAAGTGGGGCTCATTCTTTCAGGGGGAAATGTAGACCCCGGATCGGTCGCCTTCTAGAGCGGTTGCTGAGACGGAAGATGGAGCACGGGCCGGGATTTGCACCCGGGTCCATGGATCTGCAGTCCATTGCATAGCTGCTCTGCCACCCGTGCAGCGACTCTCGACCCCCGAGGTCCCCTTGAAGACTCTTTGGAGAGCAGCGACGTCGCTCTCAGAGGACTTGGCGCATATGTTCATCTCCGGTCAGCCACCCGCCAGCGGCATGCCCGAGATTTCCTCGCGCTACGACGGGCTTGGTGTGGGCTTCGCACCCTATCTGCAGCCCCCCGGGCCAGAAGTAGTCCGCTGGACGGTGGGTGAGCCGGGCTTCGATGCACCGAGTGAGGTCATCGAAGCGGCGATCAAGGAACTCCAAGATGGTAACACGAAGTACACCCGCGGAGCCGGTTCGATGGAGTTGTGCCAAGCCGTTTCCGACTACCTAGCACGTCATCACGGAATAGACGTGGGCATGGATGATGTGGTCATCACGCCTGGTGCCAAGCAGGCGCTGCTGTACTCGTTCATGATAGCGACCATGCCAGGAGACGAAGCCATCCTGTTGGCTCCATCGTGGGCCTCTTACGAGCCTATGCTCAGCCTGATAGGGGCGGTCCCGGTGAACGTCCCAGTGAGGAAGGACAACTTCCACCCCGACATCGATGCCATCGGAGCAGCGGTCACCGAGAGAACCCGGATGATACTGATCAACTCGCCATGCAACCCAACGGGAGCCGTGTTCACGCCCGACGAGATGCAGGCGATAGTCGACATAGCCGTCGAGCACGACCTCTGGATAGTCTCAGACGAGATCTACGCCAGGTTGGTCTGGACAGACTATCCTCATATCTCCCCCTTCACCCTCCCCGGTGGTAAGGAGCGCACACTAATCGTCAACGGCTGGTCGAAGTCATGGGCGATGACGGGGATGAGGCTGGGCTTCCTCGCAGGACCCCCGGATGCGATGAGGGCGGCGGTGAAGACTCAGGCCAACTCAGCCTCGCACGTCCCCACTTTCATGATGCACGCAGCTGCGGTGGCGCTTGACTGCGACGACTCTGTGGAGGAGTTCAACCGAGAGTACCTGAAACGACGCGATATCATGATTGATGGACTCACAGGAATGTCTGGCCTGAGGGTGGTCGAGCCCGAAGGAGCGTTCTACGTGTTCGTCGATGTCACCGGCACCGGGATGAGCGATATCGAGTTCGCCGACGGAGCCCTGGAGGCCGGAGTACAGTTGATTCCGACTTCACTCATCACCGGCGGCGAGGGATTCGTCAGAATATCATACGCCACCGACGAGGAGGCGATTCACGAGGGGTTGAGACGCTTGCGAGCATGGCTTGTGGATTAGTCACCTTGAAATCGACAAAACGATGCAGAGGGTGTATGAGCGGTTCAGCGCGCGGCGGTCACATCCTGCTGGACTACACCGATTACGCCTCACCGGTCGACAACGACGGCGAGTGGATGTTGCAGTTGCTGCGTGACAGCGTCCGGAGAGCGGGCATCAGAGAGGTCCACTCCCATGTCGCGCAATTCAATGGCGCAGACAGCCCGCCCGGCTTCGCGGCTGTTGTGCTGATTGACGAGAGCCATGTCAGCGCACACTGCTATTCGAACAGGGGCCTGCTGGCGATTGACATCTTCACTTGCGGAGGCAACGACCCCGGCCCATTGGCCGACGACATCCATAGAGTCCTGCAGAGCGCGGTGCCCGAATTGGTCCTCTCCGGACGCAAACATGTAGACAGATTCTGAGATGAGGTCATGTCGGTACGTGACTTCATCGAGGAGAATTACCGCCACTTCAACGCTGGCGCACTCGCGCAGTGCGTAGAATCCCTGCGCGGATTCCTGAACAATGATGGGAGGCTGATGGTCACTCTGGCCGGAGCGATGTCTACCGCTGAGATTGGCAGGAGTCTGGCTCCGGCTATTCGCGCGCAGAGGGTGCATGCTATCTGCTGCACCGGCGCCAATCTGGAAGAGGATCTGTTCAATCTGGTCGCACGCTCTAGTTACGAGAAGATCGCGGACTGGCGCGAGCTTACAGCGAGTGATGAGGTCGCGCTGCGGGAACGCGGGATGAATCGGGTGACCGATGTTGCGATTCCGGAGGAAGAAGCGATTCGCGCTATTGAGAAACCGTTGATGTCGCTGTGGGAGGACGCCGAGGCTGCAGACGACCGCAGGTTCCCACATGAGTACCTGTACGACCTGCTTCTCCACGGAGAACTGGAGTTCGATGCGGCGCCAGAGAGTTCCTGGCTGGTGGCAGCAGCAGATGCGAATCTCCCAATCTTCACGCCCGGATGGGAGGACTCGACGCTTGGCAACATACTTGCTGCTCGCGTCCTCGACTGCTCGCTCAAGAGCCCGGATATTGTCAAGGGAGGCCTGCACGCTACGCAAGCGCTTGCAGACTGGTATCGCGAGGACGATTCTCCGACCGGTCTGCTTCAAGTCGGTGGTGGCATCGCCGGCGACTTTGCTATCTCGGTGGTGCCGATGCTGCGTCAGGACGCCAAGGTCGATGTCCCGCTCTGGTCCTGGTTCGCGCAAATCTCGGAGTCGCGCCCTTCCTACGGGGGCTATTCAGGCGCACCACCTAACGAGAAGATAAGCTGGGACAAACTCGGTGCTGATACCCCTAGGTTCGTCATCGAGTCAGATGCTACCATTGTTCTGCCGCTATTGCTGGCAGCCCTAGAATAAGTCCGTGAAATCGCTGCATTGCTCGGCTATCCTAAGAAGTTGGTTGTACTTCGAAGTGCGATCGCTCCTCGCCGGCGCCCCGGTCTTGATTTGCTTGGCGTCGGTGCCTACGGCAAAGTCTGCGATGATATCGTCGGAGGTCTCCCCGGAGCGGTGGCTGATGACGGTGGCGAAGCCAGAGGTTCGGGCCATCTCCATGACGCGCAGGGTCTCGGTGACCGTGCCAATCTGATTGAGCTTGATGAGGATGGCATTACTTGCGCCCTCGGCTATTCCCCGAGTGAAGCGCGTGGGGTTGGTCACGTAGAGGTCGTCGCCGACAATCTGCACCCGGCCTCCCTCACTGGCCGTGAATTCGACCCAAGACCCCCAATCATCCTCGCCAAATGCGTCTTCTAGAGAGACTATCGGATAGTTGTCGAGCCACGAAGAGTAGAGTGCGCCCAACTCAGAGCCGGACATCACCTTGCCGTCGATGTGGTAGCCATCGTCGCGATGGAACTCCTCTGCGGCGCAGTCGAGAGCAATCGAAATCTGCTCACCGGGCGTGTACCCGGCTCGCTCTATCGCTCCAAGCACGTGACGCAGTCCGTCCTCATTGCGCGGGAGGTTAGGTGCGAAACCGCCCTCATCACCCACGCCGCTGAGAAGGCCTTCCTCTTTGAGCACCGACTTCAGCGCGTGATATGTCTCCACTCCAGCGCGAAGAGCCCTGGGAAAACTATCGAAGCCGTGGGGTACGACCATGAACTCCTGAACATCGACATTCGAGGATGCGTGAACGCCACCGTTGAGGATGTTCATCTGTGGCACCGGCAGGCTACTGCGATCTCTGCCCGCGATGTGCGCCCACAGTGGGCCGTCTGCCGCTGCCCTCAGACATGCCATTGAGGCACCAAGAATCGCGTTGGCGCCTAGGCGGCCCTTGTTCGCTGTCCCGTCGAGTGCAATCAGAGTGGCATCAATGGCTTCCTGATCATTCACATCCATGCCCATCAGAGCGTTGCGAATCTCACCGTTGACGTGGGCGACGGCTGTATCGACGCCTCTGCCGGCCCACTGAGCACCGCCATCGCGCAGCTCAACAGCCTCGTAACTGCCAGTGCTGGCACCTGAGGGGACCGCTGCACGGCCGCGCAGTACCCCATCCACGCAGCAGTCGACTTCGACAGTCGGGTTGCCGCGAGAATCCAGAATAACCCGGGCGGAGAGGTCGCTGACAGCGCCACTCATTGAAGCGGCGACCTGCCATCTCCCTCTCAAGGTTGCGCAGGGCAAAGATTCAGGTGTTGAGCCAACTCAGCCAGCGAGCGACCTTTCCTTGGACCTCAGGCACTTCCATCTCGGAGCGGCAGCAGCGCTCCCAGCAGAGTTGCTCATCTGTGGGTGAGATCGAGAACAGCTCGGCGCGGAACAGGACCCCGTCGTGCTCCTGGCGCTTGCCGCGGTTGTCGTCGACGAAGCAATGTAGCAGGTGCTTGGGGAAATGCTGCATCTTACCGGCAGACGGGCAACAGAGCATGACGCTCCTCTCGAGGAAGAGAAGTGAGTCGCCAGTGCACTGATCGACCTCGTGGCCGAGTACCTTGGAGTCAGTCAAAAGAGATGCGACGTCGACATTGTACCACTCGGTGTGGGAGGGGGGGATATCCAATTCGGAGACGTCGTCGAGATACTCCTGAATGCGGAGGTGCGCGACCGTCTCCTCCGCCGACATCGGACGCGAATTGTCGCCGTCCCTAATGAATACGACTTTCTTTCGTGGTTTATCTCACGTACATAATCCGGAAACAATGAATGACGAGAATTCACACAACAGGTAGCGAACATACAAATATAGGTCCAATTTCGGCGCAACCCATGGCCATAGTGGATAGTCTGGATAGAGCGATTCTGACAGTGTTGAGGGATTCGGGAAGAGCGCCTTTCGTCGACATCGCCAAGCAGGTCGGAGTGACCGAGAGGACTGTTCGAACCCGCATGCGACGCATGGAGGAGGTGGGTGTTGTCCGCGGCTACACAATCCGCGAGGCTGGAATCGGACTGACTGCTTTGGTCCGTCTCAAGGTCGGCCCGGGTACAGAAATCGGGACCCTTGCCGGAGAATTCGCTACATGGCCTGGTATCGAGTGTGTGTACGAAATCAGCGGGGACGCGGATCTGGTCGCCGTCGTCCACGTCGACGACACCGTCGCGCTGCGCGGCCTGCTCGAGGAGATGTGGCACGCCGCGCCCGGTGAAATCAGCACGACCCAGACCGAACTCGTGCTAGAGCAGTACTAGTCAGTACTTCCACTTGACCGAGCAGCCGATGCTGTTGGTACGCGAGACGGCGATGCTGCGTCCGGCGGTGAGGTCGTCCATCGCATTGGATAGGTCGGAAGAAGTCGTATGTGAGGGGTCTCTTGGGGAGTCATCCAGTCTCCCGCGGTAGACGACGGAACCAGATGAGTCGATGAGGTAGAACTCGGGTGTCCTCTCCGCTCCGTACGCGCGCGCGGTATCCTGGCTGTCATCATGCAGGTAGGAGTAGCTCATCCCCCTGTTTGCCCTCTTGACCATGTTGTCCCACGAGTCGGACTCGTAGTTGACCGGGTCGTTCGAGTTGATTCCCGCGAAGCCGAGGCCTTCGGAGCGTGCGCGCTCCGCCATTGCCTCGATGCGCGGTTCGGAACCCACCACATACGGGCAGTGGTTGCAGGTGAAAACGACGATGGCTCCGTTATGGGACATCACGTCGGTCAGCGACATCGAATCGCCACCCACGGCTGTATTGGCATTCGGCAGGTGAAAATCGGGAGCGGCGCCCCCCGGTTCGATTCCCAGAGGCTCCGGCATGAGGCGCGAGGGTGCTGGTCGGCAGTTCAACCCTATGTAGTCGGACCTGGTTTAGGTGGGCCAGATCCGTCCTTGCACTCCTCGAGTCTTCGACGTGCCAGACGGTGCTCTGGATCGGTATCGAGTACCCGCCTCCATGCCGCTGCGGACTTCTTGGAGTCACCGCTCTCGTGCAGGATCGTCGCGATACGAAGTCGGGCATCGATGTGATGCTCATCGTGCTCGGCGGCGTTCTCAAAGTCATGCGTGGCGTCCTCGATGCGCCCGAAGTCGAGATACAGAAGTCCTCGCTGGTACCATGCGTCGGAGTGCGTCGGATCGATTTGCAGAGCGGTATTCAGAGGCTTCTCCGCCTGCTCAGGCCGTCCTCTGGCAATCAGGCAGGTTCCGAGATGAACCAGCGCCATTGTGTGCTCGGGTCTGTGTTCAATCAGCCTGCGCAGCTCGGCTTCGGCCTCATCCCAATCGCCGTGGTTCATGAGTATCTCAGAGCGGCGGAGGCGGGCCAAGGCCAACTTGGGGTGGTTGCTGACCAAGTGATCGGCGTCGTCGAGCGCGGTCGCGAGGTCTCCCTTCATGAGCGCGGCCGAGCACCTGTTGAGTCGCGCCCGAACGTGCCCCGGCTCGCTGTCTAGGACCTTAGTGAACAGCGACTGGGCCTCTGTGAGACGGTTCTGACGAGCTGCTATCATACCGCGGATGAAAGGTATCGTCATGTGGTCGTTCAATTGGGTCGCCGCCTCGGCCACCAGAGTGTCAGCCTGCTCGAGGCGGCCCATGTCCAAGCAGAGCTGCGCCTCTTCGAGCGGTATCGAGGGATGTTCCGGGATTAACCGGCGGGCTCTGGTCAGAGCGACTTCCGCCTCATTGGGCGTGCCCTGGTAACGCAGCGCTCTGGCACGGCCCAGCCAAGCGAGGCCTGACTCGCGGTCGCGGTCAATTGCCCCGTCGAATGCGACCAGTGCATCAAGGAGCACGAGTTGGTCATGCTGCCCGGTGTTGTCCCTGTGCTCCTCAGTCGTCACCAGGTGAAGGCGTCCGTCCATCACATGCAGAGAAGCGTGCTCCCATGCCTCGGGAGGTGATTCGTCCAGGACCTTGCGCGACCATTCGGTGGCTCCGGCTCGCAGAAGGACAAGACTCAGGCGGGCCCTGGCCTCGGCGTCCTCTGGATTGGTCTCGAGTCTCTCCTCCAAGACGGCTCTCGCGGCGTCAAACCGGTCGTCGTTTTCGAATATCTCAGACTCCAGCAGGACTCCGTACTCACCCAGCACGGTCGCCCGGCGGATGCTCCGCAGCGCCTCCTTGGTCCTATCCGTATCCGCCGAGAGGAGTTTCGCGTGCAACATCCAGGCCTCGCCGTTGTCTGGATTGACCTCCAGGGCCCTCTCCACAGATTCCAGAGCGACGGCGATCTCGCCGAGCATGAGTAACTTGGCTGCACGTTCGAGCCAACCGGAGGAGGTCTCCGGCTCGGTTGCACGGGGGTCGACGTCCTTGTTGACCTCTCTCGCCCTTTCGACTATCTCTGACAGCTCCGTGGTAGCGAGAGAGGGGTCGAACTCGACTCCCAGTGCTTCCAGCCTGCGGTGGTTGCGGGTCACTCGCTCCTCGTCCGATCCTGTCAGCAGCAGCGCCTGCTCCTTGAGCACGGTGATATCGTCTGGGTCGATTGCAAGTAGTCTCTCAAGGCTGCGATCTAGCTTTTCGACATCACCCTCCTCCCTCTGGATGGTGGCGAGCGCCCTGAGCGCCTCGGCGTCCTCGGCACTGAGGCTGTGAGCGCAGCGGTAGAAGTCCGAGGCACGGATGGTTCGGTCGATACCGTGGAAGAGTTCGCCGAGCCTCCTGTGCTCATCGCCCCTGAGTTCCAGGTCCTCGGCCTGCATCTCGGCTTCGTTGAGGATTGCGTCGAGGCGCTCGACCAACGGCAGCAGACCCGGCATGACCCTCTTCTCACCTTCATCGGAGATGAGGCCCGGGTAGTAGTGGAGAATCGTCTTGGCCGCATGGGTGGCGATGGCGACGGACTCACTGGAGCTGACATTGACGTCCTGCTCGAACAGCAGTGTCTCAGCCGACTCGAGCGATTTGTGGGCATCGAGCAGTCCGTGCACCTCGGGTGTCTCACTGAGAACGGTGTCGACACCCCTGGACAACAGGTCGAGACGCTGTGAGGTGTCTGAGAGATCGCCTTGTAAGGAGCCCATCTTATCGCGCATCCGCTCCCTCTGTCTCAGCACAGCCTGATGCCTGAGCCACAGAGTCAGCAGCGCCAAACCTAGCAGGGCATACAAAGCCAGTATGCCCAAAGTAGACTGTTCCATCGTCCCCAGCGGACCTGTACGACTTTTGATGGCTTCTGCGGTTGACTAGGCTCACGCCGGCATTGTTGGCGGGACTATGTCCCGCCGAAGAGGATTCGCTAATCGCTTGCGAATCAGAGGTCTTCAGTCGAGTAGGCCTGAACGCCGGACTTCCGGGTCACCTTGCCAACCGATGTGCCTAGCACGTTCTCGATACCTGCGCCAGAAGCGTAGTCGAATATCTTGCCTGTCACCTTGCCGGCGAAGACGAGTCCCTGGGGGTTAGACGACTCTGCTAGAGTTTCTTGGAGCTTGCTCGCCCCTATCGGATCCGAGCCCGAGCCGTCCTCATGGATTATCACTGCCTGGTTCTGTTTCAGTCCATCTAGCATTCCTGCCCAGGCCTTGACTTCATCGGGGGTCTCTAGGGCCTCCGAGCCTCGGCCGACTGATCTGTCGTCTTCCCTGTTCATCTGGGACTGGATTCGGGCGACTACCTTGCCGGCCGTCTCCTTCTGGCTGAGTGACTTCGTTACGACCTTCATCTCGAGGTGTTCGACCTCTCGGCTCTGCGGCGCGAAAGCGACATGCGTCAGTGCCTTGCCGAGCACACCGCTGATTTCCATCAGCAGCAGCTTGCCACCGCGGTCCCCGTCGAGGAACGCAGTAACCATCTTCTTCGACTTAGCGAGTTCCAACAACTCTGGCTTGATGCCGGAGCCCATGGTGGCAATCGAGTTCTTGATGTCGTACTTCAGCAGGTTGAGAACGTCGTTGCGTCCTTCGACGATGATGAGCCCTTCGGACTTGGTCACGTTCGGACCCGCGGTCATTCCCTTGTAGTCGGCTTCCTTGTCCAGGTTCAGTACCGCGGCGACCTCCTCCAGGATGTTCCTCGATTCGTCCGCGCCGGCGTTCACGATGCTGAGCAGGAGCTCCTTGGCCCTGTCTATCACGGTGTCCCTCTTTACAGAGACGATATTCTCAATTCTCAAGACCTTGATCGAGGCGTTGCACGGTCCGATTCTGTCAATCGTCTCGAGTGCAGCGCCAATCACGGCTGTCTGGATTTGGTCGATGGACGTAGAGAGTTTGATCTCCCCCCTCACTTTGCCTTTGTTCTGGTGTAAAACGACGTCTACGTGGCCGATGCGCCCAGTCCGCTGTAGCTTCCTGAGTTGCATCTCCTCGCCGAGCAGACCTTCGGTCTGTCCGAAAATCGCCCCTATGACGTCCTTACGCGCAACGGTGCCGTCAGTGCGGATAGTTGCGTGAATCACGTATTTTCCTTCATTTGTCATTGTCTTTTCTCCTTTAGGCTCTCGGCCCCACTTTCGGGGCCTCGCTCCCGGTTTTCGCCAGTCGGCGGTTCGGTGGATGGGCGCCAAGCGCCCGCGAGTGTGGCAGAGTACCTGCAATTCGTCCGACCTGCATGCCCTTCATGAACGCTACTGTTGGTGGAGAGAGCTGATTATCGGTTGAAGGATGATTGAAAGAGCCATTAAGAGAGACGGTGCGAATGGTTGTGTATGGAGCCGGGACTGACTGACTGCAGGGCGGTGTTCCACGGTGCTACCATACTCGCCCTTCGCGATGGTCAGTTGTCGAACGGAGAGAAGCGGCTCCTGGTGAAACTGGCTCATGCACTCAAACTGGAGGAGGTCGAGCCGAAGCGCGTCTACGACGCTGTCGTGAACGGCGAGAGCCTCGGGCCCGGGCGTGAGATCGGGAGGCAGGAGATGCGCTTGGTCTACGAGCAGATTCTGGAAGCCGTTCTCATCCACACCGACCGCTCCGACGACGAGCTCACCATCCTAGCCTACCTGCGTCGTGCCTTCGATATCAGCGACTCCGAGCACAGGGCAATCACAAGGAGCCTCGACCGTCAGTTAGAGGAAATAATCCACAGGAACGTTCTGCAGGACTTCAGAATGCGCTTGGACGACACCATGGAGAGAATCGGTGATATCTTCGACGGAATCCGGAGCCAAATCTGAGGATGGGCATGTCTCAACACGATTCGCTCGACGATTTCCTCGCCTCCCAGCCGCCCGGGGTCCATCACTCGGACAGGAGGCTCGCCAGAGTGGTGCGTGAGGCCTACCCGATTGGAGTACCGGCCCTGATCATGAAATCGAGCACTGACCGACTGGGGGAGTCGGCCGGCTACGCCTTCCACCTCGGGACACCAGACGAGATGCTGCGGCAACTCGCCTCTTGGTTGCTGACTGGGGCTGGGGACGAACAGGGCGCACTGCTGAGGTTGGTTGGCGGGCTCTGGGCCCGGCACGGGCGCGAGGACGTCGCACTAGCCGCTATACTACTGGCCAACCTCGACCATTCGAGGCTCGGGAGCGACCCCTGGCAGGTACTGGCCTCGTCAACCAGAGGCGTCGAGCCGGCCGAGGCCCTGCTACTGAGCATCGAGGAGCTTCTGCGGGCTGGGCGTGGGATGCCAAGCGAAGCGATGCTGCTGCAGTGGTGTGAAGGGCGTGCTGTGGATGCTCACATGGCTCTGCTTGCGAGTTACGCCGGCTCTGTCAGAGGGAGTGAGCCGAGCGCTTCCCTGAGGAGTGCTCTGGCTTCGTTGGAGGTTCCTGTTGGTGATTCACTGCTAGGCCGGGTAAAGCAGAGGTTGCTCTCGCCTGAAGCGCAGGACTGATGGCTCAGGTCGCTCGCCGCCGGCCATGAGCAACCGCCTCCTGCCCTCTGATGACCCGGTAGCAGAGCAGGTTCTGGAGTGGACCATCAAACGTGATGCGCACGACATCACCCAACTGATGAGATGGATGGAGACCACCGACGTGAGGCGCGACCGGCAGGTCCTGCTCAACCGCGCGCTGGATTTGATAGGCGAGATACAGCACGCGCTGCGTCGGCTGGACGAACTGCGGTGATGGCATGCGCTCCCTGCTGCTAGCTGGCGGTCGCTCGTCGCGCATGGGCCGCGACAAGGCACTCATCGAAGTCGACGGCGAGCCATGCATAGCCCGCGTCGCGATGGCTCTGGCCGAGGCAGGGCGCGAGCCAATCAGAATCGCGGTGGCCGAACCGGAAGACATCGAGCGCTACGGCTCGGTGCTAGACCCCACCATCCAGGTCGAGTGGGTTCTCGACGCAGAACCGCACGCAGGGCCGATCGAGGCCCTGCTCGAGGCGTTTGAGGACCCATTGTGCGAATCCGAGACTCTGCAGTTGGCCCCTGTGGACGTGCCTTGGATAGGCTCAGAGGTGTTCGCAGGGCTCGAGGCGTCGCTGGAAGAGGGTGACGCGCTCGCGATGCCCAGCGACGGTCTGTGGGCTCACCCGCTGCTGGCGCTGGTGCGTCCCGACAGGGTGGTGAGCGCCCTGCGAGGGAATGATCGCAGACCACTGCACATCCAGTTCGCCGAGATGCCTCACTCGCTGATGCTTGAAGAGCCGTCGGTCCTGCGCAACGTCAACACTCCAGAGGACCTAGAGTGAAATCCGGCCCGAGCAGAGCTGGTCGAGGACCTCAGGGTATAGCATGTGCTCGCTCCTCTTGACTCGCTCCTGCAGGGCCTCCTCATCGTCATCGGACAGTACCTCGACCTGCCTCTGCGCGAGGACCGGGCCAGAGTCCACGCCCTCGTCGACCAGATGCACCGAGCACCCGGTCACGCTTACCCCGGCTGCGAGGACATCCCGGTGCGCGTGGGCACCCGGGAAGTCGGGCAGCAGAGAGGGGTGGATGTTGACCAACCGGCCCTTCCAGCGCGAGACGAACCACGGCGAGAGGATGCGCATATAGCCGCTCAATACAACGAGTTCGACATCCGCAGAAACGAGTTCGGCGTGTACCAAATGCTCGTGCGCGAGGCGCCGTTCGGACTTGTCGGCCTCCATGGGAAGTGGCACGCCGACGCCCCTCACGCCGGCATTACGAGCATGCTCCAAGCCCCCTGCATCGGTGCTGTCCGCGAGAGCGAGCACGGTGGAGTGGCAGCGTGGAGTCTGCTGGTATCTGAGAAGCGCGGCGAGGCCAGAGCCGCCGCCAGAGACCAGCACCGCGAGTCTGACTGGGTCTTCGATGGTGCCTGCTCGGGGAAGCAGGAACTCAGAACCCATGTCGAGGGAGAGGCCGGACTCGGTTTGATGTTTGGGCCCTGATATGTTCGTGGAGAGTTACGAAGGCGCCCGGCACCGGACCTTATACATCGAATTGCACGGCCGGATGCAGGAGGCAGCACATGGAGCGACTGGAGACGGTGGACGATATCGTCGAGCGCTACTGCGTGGCCAGCAGTCCGGGCAAGAGCAAGTTGTACGTCGGCCTCGGCTCGCTCTTCCTCGCATTCGCAGTGATCGGCATCTGGATTCCCGGCTGGCCTACCGTCTCTTGGGCCGTCCCGGCCGCCTTCCTGTTCTCCCTGTCGAGCGAGAGGATGTTCCGCTTGACGCTGACCAACCGTTACTTCGGGGCTGCCATGTTTGAGTACTACGCCACTGGCAAGACCATACCTAAGCACGCCAAGTACCTCACCGTCGGACTCATCGCCACCATGACCTCGCTCTCGTCCTACTTTGTCTGGCATGTCTCGACGCGCGGCGACGGGGTGCTTACCGACCCGGCATCGTGGAACGGAGCCGACCCCGGGTTCGGAGCAGGGGCAATCATCCTAGTCGGGCTGATTGGGATGTGGTACGTGGGATTCAAAGTCCCATCAAGAGATTGAAACAGTCCCTACCACAGAGGGTTGCTCACCATGGGAACTTGTAAGACCAAATCACAAAGTCGTTGACAATGCATTGAGGGGTTGCTTAGTCAACCCTAGCTGATGTGTAGGAAATGGTGCATATCCTAGATGGATAACTGAATCGTTCAACCTGAGCGATTCAAATAGGGGGCGCATGGCGCTCGCATTCTATGGACCTTGGTACGCTGGTACTCGCAATTATCCCACTGCTGGTAGTCGTCGACCCGCCTGCATCGATCGCTTTCTTCCTGACCCTTGGCTCGGAGCGCAGCACAACTACGCTTCGCAGAATCGCCTTTCGAGCGTGTGCATTCGCGACAATGATACTGCTCTTCTTCGTCTTCAGCGGTGAAGCACTGCTGACTTACATGCACGTCGAGATGTACAGTCTCCAGGCCGCGGGTGGCCTGCTGCTCGGGCTCATCGGAGTGAGTATGCTCAAAGAGGGCGAGAAGCCGAGTTATGAGCCCGCACTCATTCCATCTGGAGAGCAATTCGTTCACGAAACGCCAGTCGATTTCTCTCTCGTCCCATTGGGCATGCCGATGTTGGCGGGGCCGGGCTCGATCAGTCTGGTGATTCTCCTTGGGACGAACCCTGAATTCTCTACAAACATGGTCGCCATGGCAACCATTGCGGTGATGACCCTCTCGCTGCTGATGTTCATACTCGTCTCCTCGATGTCCAACTTCCTCAGCGACAATGCGGTTCGCATCATCACTCGAATCATGGGGCTGCTCACCGTCGTCATTGCGGCCCAGTATCTGTTCGATGGATTGGCCGCGTGGCACGCGACTCTCGGCGCATGAGTCCGGAAGCTCAGGGGTTTAGATCCACGAGAGTCAACGCCTCGTTCAAGAGGCGGTCGCATGACGCTACGCCAAGAAGTCGAGGTACACGAGATACACGCAGAGTCCGACTATGATGAGGAGGATGACGGGCAAGTAGGCGGGGCGGTCGCCGTCGAACCATTCGAGAATCTTCCCCATCTCTCAGTCCTCCCTCCCTGTCATTCCGTAGGCGGCGTGCGCCAGGCGG
>JAKUUO010000002.1:0-3928 GCA_022448665.1 Candidatus Thalassarchaeum betae
GGCGACATGGACTTCGACTACATCATGACCAACCGGGACTTCCAGACCCCCAACACGATGTACCCCAACCGGGAGTTGCTCGAAATCATGACCAAGCACCATCACCTGTACGACAACGACGAGATCGTGAAGATCACCCTGAAGGGGACCGCCTCTGACGGGGAGATACTCGAGTTCGAGGTCACAAAGGACCCGATGATGGGTTGGGATACGGCACCCCCCACCTTCAGCCAGTCTTCGGGAAGTAACGTGGCGATGCTGGACGAGACATCGAGCTACTTCGACAACGTCGTGCACAACGATGGCTGGACCGACATCTCAGTGCACTGGATGTTCGAGATCAGTTGGAGTTGGGACGACGTCGACAGCATCCGCTGGGTCGCTCAGGCATACGACTCCATAGGGGAGACCGTGTGGCCGGCTGTATCCTTCAGCGGCCAGTCCGGTGCCAAGGCTGTCGAGAACGACCTTCAGGTCGACTCGTTCGAGGTTCGGGACGAGTCCGGCAGGCTGCTGTCCAACCAGTACTCGCCGTTCTATCCGTTCCCAATCATGGCCGGAGGCGAGGTGAACGTCACTGGAACGGTACGCTTCCAGGACTCGATCGACACTCGACCCGACTCGGGTGACTACTCAGTAGGGGTGGACCTGTCTGGCAACCTGTTCGCCCTAGCCTCTGAAGATGGGGGCGGATACGCAGGGGTGGTAACTCCTCCGTCCTCGCTTTCAGAGCTGTCCCTGTCCCCGATGATGCTCACTGTCGGCCCCACCGGATCCTCCACCGGAGCCGAGGATGTGACCGGTGTCGCACCGGAGGTCGTCATCAGGGTAGATTCCAATCCGCCGACCGCCGGACCGATGGAGGTCAACACCGCTATTGGTCTGCAAAGCGCTCATGGCAAGGTCTGGGAGCCGCAGGACCCCCTCGCCGTATTCATCACAATAGACGAGGCGGAAGCCCGTGGCGAACTCATCACCCTGCGTTACTGGCGCGAGACCATCGATGATGTCAACATGGACGGCATAGCCGATGAGGACGAGTACCTGTCTCAGCAGCAGCCTCTGACTTCAGGCATGACTGGCCAGCAGCAGGTGCAATTCGCAGGCTTGGATGTCTCATCCCTTCCCTTCAACAGCATAGTCCACATGTACATCGAGGGCACAGACTGGGCAGGGTACTCGTATCAGGACGGAGGCACCGGCGGAGGTCCGGGTGCAGAAAACGCATGGGCGTCTCTGGTGGTCGCCACCGACGAGCCGACGAGCATCATTCCGACCGGCTTCGATCTCGACCGCGAACTCGGTTACCTGCTTGCTGGCGTCCCGCACACCTTCACCATGCAGATCGACGAGCCCAACGGGATACACACACTCGACAACGTCACCATCATGCTCTGCGGCGACGGGCCTTCCACCCTCGGCAAGTTCACCTACGATCCCTCGAGAGGGGTCCTGTGGTCCGCTGACGACAGCATGGTCTCCCCTCTGACCGCTCAGACCGCCGAGGTTTCGGGTACTGTGACCCAACTCAGTCTAGGGTTCCAACTCTCGTGGGACTATCCCTGGGAGGAAGACCAACTGGGATGCAAGCCCAGCATCAGCATCGAGGACGACCTGAACACCGTGGCTTACCAGAACAACATCGGCGAGCTGACTTGGGACCTAGACAACAGGTACATGGCCGTACCTGACTCGGTGCTGGACCTAACGCCGCCTCAGATTGAGCCCGTAGGCAACATGCTCTACCTGAGGCAGGGCGACGAGTTCCAGATGGACGGCACTATCTACTACGCAGGCTCTCAGGTTATCGCCAGCCATATTCCCGAAGACCTGCAGGTCGAGATCGAGGTAATCTACGGGACTCAGGAGATTGACATCGTGGTCGATGTCGAGGCCGACGGCACATTCTCCGGTTCGATGGTCCTCCCCTCCAGAGTGCCGCTTAACCCGGAGATGGCGGTGACTACAACCGTCCTGAATGTACCCGGGCTGGGCTCCACCGGTGTGAACAGCGACGCCTCGGTAGTGGTTGACAGCAAGTCGCCACAGGTTCTGTTCAACATGGCAGAGTACCCGGACTCGTCGCTGACGATCCTCGACTCCGACATGCTTGACGACGTGACCGTGACCGTGACCATGGTCGACGAGATCGGCATGGTCGACGGTCCGTTACAGGTCGCCTGGGTCTATGTCAGGGACAACGGGCCGGTGGCCGGCACTGAGACCACGGGAGAACTCTTGATGATAACCGACGGCGACACCAATGATGTGTACCAGGCAATCCTCGACCTCAACCCGCTGAATAGCATGACGATAGAGAGCGGGGATTACATCTGGTTCTGGGTGACTTCCACCGACAGGTCCGGCAACGAAATCATCGGATCCGCCAGCGCAGTCGCTCCGAGGCAGGTCACCTTGAGGATCATGGAGTTCCTCGGCCAGTACACGCGCTCGGTCATCAACCCCACTCAGACACCGATACAGGGAGAAATCCTGACCATAGAGACATTCTGGGAGAACCATGGCAAGAGGGAGGGGGAGCTCCAAGTCGGCCTCTACGAACTGAAGGACGGCGGCCAGTGGACCGAGGCACTCTCGACTGCGAGGGACGGCCCCACCATACTGTCACTGCCCGCGGAGAGTTCGAGCGTATATGCCGAGTTCCAATGGGAGTCGTGGCAACCCGGACAGCCGAACCTGTATTTGATCGTCAACGACGACTTCGACAACCCCTACCAGCCTATCACGGGAATCAATGTCCAGCCACCACCTGTGACTGACGAAGTCAGTGAGGGGTCTCAAATGATGATGATTGGAGGCGTCTTGTTGCTCGCTGTGCTTGGCATTGGGATGTTCATGGCACGAGGCCGAGAGAGCGAGGACTTCTACTACGATGATGACGAGGACTACTACGAGGACGACTCGTGGGATACCGAAGCAGAGGAAGAAGAGAAAGCAGAGGAAGAAGACGTCGAGTGAGCCGGCCCCCCGGGCGGCCCCGCCGGAACCAACGCCCCCGTACTCCCTCGACCTCTCGTGTTTATAGGCCACAGAACGGCGTTCGCACGCTTGAGGAAGGGATTCCTCAGATGGGATGCGCGATGCCTGAGGAAAGCGGAGCGGGTGAGGTGGAAGCGCTCAGGGACGAGCTCGAAGACCTCAAAGTGCTCGTCAACACGCTGCTAACCATCATCATGGAGGAGGCCGACGGCGTCCAGTCGGGAGCGGCCCCCTCAATCCCCGACCAGCCAAAGCGCGGATACTGCATGTGATCAGTACTGCACTGGCTCCGGGTCTATACTGCGCCACAGGTACCAGGTCGCAACAGTCCTCCAAGGCCTCCACTGCTCTGCCCTTCCGACCAGCTCCTCTGTGCTCATCCCCCCTCCGTCGTTGTACAGCCCCTCCATGGCCCGAACGACACCGATGTCACCGATTGGGAAGACGTCGGGCCTGAGCAGTGCGAAGATCAGTATCATCTCGGCGGTCCACGTCCCCACTCCCCTCAGGGCCACCAACCTCTCCGATGCCCCCTCATCGCTCAGATCCTCCCAGCGAATATCCTCGTAGCCGTTGGTCCACGCCTCGGCGATTCCGTGGATGTACTCAGCCTTACGCCCGGACAGTCCGCAGCCTCGCAACTCCTCGTGCGTGTGCGAGAGGATGGATTGGGGGGTGACTTCACCTACCAGACTCTCGACCCTCGACCAGACTGACTTGGCTGCTTTAGTCGAGATCTGTTGACTGACAATCGAACCTGTCAGTGTGAGGAACATATCTCCGCGCGAGGTCAGTACGGGCTGCTCGCGTGATGCGATGACCTCGGCTAGGATCGAATCCGCCCGACCCAAGCTGGCCTTCGCCTCCTCCCAGTACTCGGGAACCGCTCCGGGCTCGGGCATGCACGGATGTGGGGCCTCATGGTTCA
>JAKUUO010000002.1:4028-4654 GCA_022448665.1 Candidatus Thalassarchaeum betae
TTGACTCGATGGCATCGAGGTCACGGTCCTCTCCCCAGCCGAGCTCCACGGCAGCACCCGCACCCTCTGAGAGTACCGACTCCAGCTCGCCGTCCCCTAATCGAACTCCTCCCTTTCGTGTGACTCCGGAGGGAATCGAGCGCGCCAAACTCCTCGCGAGCAGTTTCGGATCGATGTCGGAGTAACTCATCTCGGTTGCACAGAGTCTGACTCCGCAGTTGATGTCGAAGCCGACTCCACCCGGTGAGATGGCCCCGCCCTGCTCGCCCGCCTCGGTGTCTGTGGCTACGACTCCACCAATCGGGAAACCATATCCGAAGTGCCAGTCCGCCATTGCCCATGCATCTCCTACGATCCCAGGCAGGGCAGCGGTGTTGACCAGTTGTCCTGGCGAGCGGTCGTCCGAGTGCTCGGCCATGTGCCGCTCATCAGCAATCAGCATGGCGTCAGTTAGCATATCGCCATGCTTCGTGATGCGCATTCTCCCCGGACCAGCCGTCTCTAGGAATTCCCTCCACTCGGCCGCCACGGGCAACCCTGCTACGCCCTCGCTTTCAACACAACGGGCACCTCCGGCACAATTGCCTTCAAGACTGCCTGTCCGATGGCAGAGCGCAGGTAAGGTG
>JAKUUO010000020.1 GCA_022448665.1 Candidatus Thalassarchaeum betae
GCCCACCGGGCCGGTGATAACGGCCCTGCCGCTGACTCCGTGACTCTCCATCCCAGTGAACATTGAGGCCAGTTCGCGGAGTTCCGAATCGCGGCCGACCAACGTTGGCGGGGTCCAATCGAACGAGAACGGCGCTCTGTCCAGCAGGACCTTGCCCGCTCCGATCCTGTCGAGGTATTCGGCCATCATGTGACTCGTGCTCACATCGTTATTAGACATATTTGGAGCAGCGCACGCGCATACGCGCGTCTGTGATGCACCAGCACTCAAGGAATCTCGTCGAACTGGTATCCGCTCTGCCATTCCTTCTCACCGAGAGCGACCTCGAGCTCGTAGGGGGTGATGAGCGGTTTGGCGTACTTCACCGAGTCGTCGATGGCGATTCGAGGGCATGCAGTGTTGACGAAGGCGTCAACGGGGTAAAAGTCAATCAGATCAGGTCCGATGTGATCCAGAGCGAGGAGGTAGCCCTTGCGGCCGTGTTCTTCGAGAAGCCGCTTCATCCTGAGGGCCAGATTGCGACGCATCTGCCCGGGCTTCTCGCCGATCAGGATGCCGAACGTCTTGGCTTCGCCGACGGCCATGATCAGACCGAAGCGCTGGCGCAGTATACGCTCGATGCGTTCGAAGGACATCTCAGTCGCATCCCCGGTGTAGGGGTCGAGCATAGCTAGCGGCTTGCCGGTGTGGAGGACTAGGCCGATGGGGTGGAAGTCACCCGAGCCGAGGAAGAGGTAGTGGCCTATCGACGACGCATCACCCGAGTAGTTGCACCCGAGAACCTGTCCGGGGAAAGTAAGCCTGTCCCCTCCTACCGGTATCTCCACCTCGAAACCCGCCTTCTCGAGCCTCTCTTTGAAATCGGGCAGGAGATGGAGGTGCTGTATCGAGCCCACCAGTCCTAGTTTTGTGCCAGTCAGAGGGGCCACACGTCCGACGGCATCCAGGAAGCGCTGCTTCGCAGCGACCTCATCCAGTTCTTCTTCCTCGTCTGACGAGTCCAAACGAGATTGGGCGATAGCCCGGTGCCGTTCCAGAAAGGGAATGGCCGGGGCCAGTTCTGGGTCGCCGTCGTAGGTGACGGGGATGAAGTGCGTCGGCATGCCCGAGTCGATGTTCATCTGGCTGTGCCCCATGTGGGCCACCAGCTCGACACCCATCGAACGCATCTTGTCGTGCACCAGGTCACAAGCGCCGTAGCACGGGTCAGCGGCAAGGATCACCTTCGCCGGCGACTCGTCTTCGATCGAGTCCATCATCTCGAGGGCCTGCATCTTGAGGCCCTCAGGGACCTGCAGCGCCACCAGCCTGTTGTCGTTCGCCTTGATGCGCTCGACGAGCTCGTCTAACTGGAAATCGTGCCGGTCTAGGTCCATGGGATCACTCGATTATCTGAACCGCTCCGTCGATTACGTCAATCCTGGCCAGCGTCCTGATTGGCCAGTTCGGGCGCTCTCTGGCCAATCTCTCTCGACCCTCGCCTTTCTCAATGGCCACTACGATGTCCTGCAATACCACACCCATCCCCTCGAGCGTCTCGAGGATAGGCTCTAGAGTGCCGCCAGTGGAGATGACATCATCGACAATCAGTATTCTCTCACCCGGCTTGATGTCGTTGATGTAGGTCGTAGACTGAGAGTAACCAGTTGAGACATCCACCTTCACTTCGCCCTCCATTCCATACGAGCGCTTGCGAATCACAACGGTGGGCTTGCCCGTGGCGTTTCCGACAGTAGCTAGGAGAGGCAGTCCCATGGCCTCGACACTGACGATTAAATCGATCTTGGACCAGTCGACCATCTCGACGATGAGGTCGCAGGTGGCGCGCAGCACATCGGCGTCCATGCGTGGGATACCATCGGAGATAGGGTGGATGAAGTAGGGGTAGTCCCCCTTCCAGATGATGGGCGCTCCGCGCAGTGAGTCCTGCAGCACTGTCATGGGGTCAGAGGGCGACATGGCCCACAACCTCACACTAGGCCCTTCAAATGCTCGGCGCCCTTCACGATTTTGGCGGTGCAGGGCGTGGGGAACTTGCAGCTTGCTTTCCGTAGTGCATCCCGAGCCACCAAGTAGTGCTCCGGGCTGGTTTGTATCGAGACGAGTGTCTGACCGGGCTTGACCCGGGCGGCGGTTCCGACGTTCTTGCCGAATGACTGGCGCATACCTAGGGAGACACGGTCCGCGCCCGCCCCGGTCGCTTGTTTGTTCTCGCGCAGGATTTGATGAGGATAGGTGTGCATTCGTAGGGCGTAGCCCATGTCTCCCGCGCTCTTTCTGATGGTCGCGTTTGCGACCTGTCGAGCGGCCTCCAGAGCCGTGTCGCGAACTTGGCATGCGTTGTCAGCAGACAACTCGACGACGACATCGAACTGACCCGCCTCGGCCATCTTGCGGTCGCCCATGAAGTAGCGCAGTATGCGGTTGTTCGGCACTCCACCGGAGTACTCTCGGCGAGTGTACGCCTGACCCTTGATCTGGCGATACATCGATCCTGGCTTGCGTGCCATGTGACTACCTCGTTGGCGGGCCACCGACCCTCTCTATTTAACGATAAGGCAACGCCGTAGGCGTTCCCTCAATCGACCCTCACCCGCTCGCTCTCCCTCTGGACCTCTCTGACACCCATTACTATCAGCACAAAGCCCACGAGCATCGAGGCCCCGATGCTCTCGTCCAGCAGCGCCCATCCGCTTAGGACCCCGAAAATTGGGACTAGGAAAACATAGGAGGCTGCTGCTGTCGGACCAATCCTGTCAATCCCTCTCGCGAACCAGACATAAGTCAGGACAGTAGAGAATAGCCCCAGATAAACAATTGAACCCCACTCCGCCGTATTGGGATTGGGAATACCCGAGCTCCAGATTTCAGCCAACATCCATGGAGTGAGCATAATCCAGCCGACAATCGAGTACCAAATCACCAGTTCCTCGGTAGTTCCAATACCATCTTCTTCAAGCGCTATCTTGGTCAGGTTGCTGTTCGTCGCCCAAGCGAGGGCGGCGAGAACAATCATCGCATCTCCTAGTAGTCGATGCTCGAATGGGATGTCGGTGTTCGGGCTCCAGCCAACTACCACACTAACTCCAACTATCCCAAGTAACAGTCCAAAGGCCATCCGCTTCGTCACTTTCTGGCCCAGCATAGGTGCCGCTAAGAGGACGGTGAAGACGGGATTGACGGGGATGATTAGGGAAGCGTCGCCGGCCGCCGTCCACTTCATGCCATGCATGAAGAGAAGTTGGTATGCCATCGTTCCGAGCAGTCCCAACCACACAGTGTAGCGCCATGATTGCGAGTCGTGAGGGAGCAGCCTCGGACCATTGCGGTTCCTGTATGCCCAGCACCAAGCCACGAAGGCGATTACGACTACCAAGTATCTCAGCCAAGCAGCGGTTGCTGGCCCAAGATTGGCCCCTGTTGATTCGTCCAGCCCGTAGCTGAGAAATCTGGCTACGGCCCAAGTTGTCCCCCATATCACAGCCACCAAGAGGAGCAGCAGGTGAGTCCCCAAATTCCCCTCGAACTTCGCCATACTACTTCCCCAAACCTGTCAATCTCTCGATGAATTCTGGATCGGTGACGGCGCTGATCTCCGGGTTGACGATGGTGCCTCCGACCTTGCTGGCCAGCACCATAGCCGTCATCGCGATACGATGGTCACCATGAGTCTCGACAGGTGACTCCGGCCTAGCCGGGACCTGCCCGCCGGAGATCTCGATGCCATCATCCGTCGCGTTTGACGCCATGCCGAAGGCGGCAAGCATCTCGACCGTCCTGAGGATCCTGTCCGACTCCTTTCCTCTGGAGTGGGCGGCACCTGTAATTCGACCTCCTCGAACTAGAGCGAGCAGTGCCGCCGCAGGCGTGATGACATCGCTCTCGTCACGCAGGTCGAGCTCACTCGCTTGCTCTGACAAGGCCATCAACGCGGGGGTGAGCTCGTTGTCCCAGCCGCGAACCCCCACCTCGACACAATGCAACTCGGACATCAGCATCGCCATCGGGAGCAGGCTCGTCTCATCCGGGATGCCAACTGCAGCCGGTGCCGAGACGCGCCACGGTTCGATAATCACGATATCGCTGTCGAGTCGGTTCGGCGAGCCGCAGAGTTCTGCCAGTTTGAAAGAGAGCCGGGAGTAGCCGCGGCTTACAGACCCCTCAGACAGCCCAAGATGCAGGGGTCCTGAGTACCCTGGTGAGGCGAGTAGGAGTGCGGAGAGTGGCTGGCTGGATGAGCGCATGTCGAGGTGGGTCCCGCCGGTGCCGATCGGGCCTTTCACCGACAGCGGCACGGCGTCCGATGATATCTTGCAGCCGAGTTCGCGGAGAGCGCTGTTCAGAGTCGACAGATCACGTCTCCTCAGGGAGGCGTCACCGTCCAGCATCACTTCTGATTCGATTCCAGCCGCAATCGCGGTCAGGAAGCGGACAGCAGTCCCTGAGTTGCCGCAGTCCAGCACCCCTTCCGGCTCGCTGAATCCACCAGCGCCGACACCGGTAACGCTCCATTGTGAGGCACTCTGATCGATACCAACACCCAGTTGCCGCAGGCACTCGGCCATCGAGAGTATGTCCTCGCCCGGCTCCCCGTCGAAACTCAGAACGGTCTCGCCCTCGGCCTGTGCGGCTAGGGCGAGCCAGCGAATCATGTGGCTCTTAGATGGAGGCAGCATCCAGTCGATGGGGTCGTGTAGATCCATCGGCTCTAGGGTCAGCATGCCACCGCCATGGGCGACAATCTGTTGAAACCTCGTATGCGACTAGCCCCTGATCCAGTTGCCGTAGTCCGACTCTCCGTCCCAGTCGAGCGAGCACTGGTCAATCAGACTCGATTCCATAGTCTGCTCAAGTGAACCATCCAGTCTGATCAGGTTATTCCTCTCCAGTATCTTCGGGCTGAGTCCCGGGAGCAGGACTGCTATCGCTCTCGGGACTCTTCCGGGATAGACCTCATTGACGTGCCTGACTATGTTGGTCGTGCAGGCGTTGGTGATGCTGTGATACCACTCCGGCTCGTCGTGGAGTTTGTTTGTTCTCCGGAGGAACGACTTCAACAACCTACTGTGACTGTCCTCCCCCAGCACGACGCCTTCGAACAGATGCGTCTTGGATTTCCTCCGGCACCTTGCCCTCACTCCTATCACATCACTCTCCGTCCCCCAGACGTAGAGCAGTTCGTACTGCCTGAGCATACCCTTGAGCGGATGGTATACCTCCCCTACCTCACGGCGCACTTCGATGGAGCAGGCCAGCCTCCTGCCATCCTCGAACTCAAAACTGATCAAGGTGTGGGCAATCGGCTGGCGCTTCGGGTCGAAGTACTCCAGCACCAGCCAAATCTTACAGACTTCGCTCAGTCGAAACCTCATCTCAGTCCAGCGCTCGTCGTAGTCCCTGGTGGTGCGCCAGCCGAAGTCCCTGACATTGCTCAGTGCGACTTCGTCCCCGTCGAACTCGGCATATGCCATCTTCTTGTTCTCTACCACCCAATCGCGCTCGTTGGAGGGCTTGAGCCCGAGATGCCGCATCACTACTAGGGCGATGATTACGAGTACGGCGAGCCCGAGCATCCCGAACCAATCCATGCTGGGTGTGAGCCGGCTAACCGCATGAACACTACCCTGTATCAGGTGGCGCGGCAGGGGAGATTCGAACTCCCGAGGTGAAACACCACTGGATTAGCAATCCAGCGCAATGGCCAGGCTATGCGACTGCCGCAGCGCTTTGGCCACCCGCGTTAATCGCTTAAGCCGAGCGGTTTCCCTCACTCTTCCTCAAGCGAAGTGTCGTCGGCGTCCGAGGAGTCGACCAAGTCGGCAGGGAGCCTCGCTACGAAGATGATCTCGTCGAGGTATCCCGTTCGGTCAGCGTTTCGCAGTTCCATTATGCGGGTGCCCTTGGTCACCTTGCCGAGAGTCTCCTTGGTCTGACCGGATACCATCCTGATCATCATCCCGGTCTCGGTGAGCATGAACAGCTGGTCGTTGAGATCGGGAATCTGACGGACGCTGACGATGTGGTCGTCGTCTCGCAGGGACATAGTCCGAACTCCCTTGGTGCCCCTGTTGGTGCGTCTGTAGCCGTCTCTCACTTGGATGGTGCCCCCATCCTCGTTGAGGAGCGTCTTGCCGTCATCGTCCAAGACCGGTTTCATCTCGCCCGAACCCAGACGGCTACGCTTCGCCATCCCGTACCTTGAGATGGTCAGAACGCTGGTTTCGAAGTCGTCGGTGACGATCATCCCGATCACTTGGTCGCCCTTCCTGAGTTTCATGCCGGACACCCCTTGGCTGACCCTGCCTTGCACTCTGACCACGTGTGTGGTCACGGTCTCGCCGGTGTTTGGGTCGACCCTCGACTTCTTTTGCGCCGGCATGAACCTGCAGGCGTTGCCTTGGGACGACACCAGAACGACGTGGTCGGCATCCGTCGCAGGTCTGACGGTGACCAGGGTGTCTCCCTCTCCCTCCGCAAAGCGGAGGGCGTACTTCCCGTTGCGATTGATCTTGACGTACTCCGAGAGCCTACTCTTCTTGATCCGGCCGTTGGCTGTGGCGAACATCAGGTAGTGCCCCTCGGGATCTTCGATGAGACTCCGGTTCATCGGAAGGATGGAGATGACTTTCTCGTCGTCGCGGATCCGAGTCAGCGTGTTGCGGATGTGCGAGCCCCTGCCGTAGCGGCTAGCGGAAGGCGTCTCCCAAGCCCTGAGGCCGTAGACGCGACCCATGTCGGTGAAGATGAGGAGCCTGTCCTTGGAGAAGCAGGTCACAATCTTAGAGGGCGTATCCTCCTCCTTGGTCGCCACTCCCTTCAGGCCCTTGCCACCCCTGTTCTGCAGTCGGAACGACTCGACGGGTAGGTGCCGGATGTAGTTGTCCTGAGTCAGTGAGATGACAATCGCCTGCTCGGCGACCAGATCCTCTCTGTCCATTGACAATGGCATAGGGTCGATTTGAGATCTACGCTCGTCGCCATGCCTGTCAACGACCTCGTCCAATTCGGAGATTACGATGTTCAGACGTCGGATTCTGCTGCCGAGGATATCCTGGTAGTCCTTGATGGCGCCCTTCAGTTTCTTGAGTTCTTCAGCGACCTCCTGGACATTCAGTTTGGCGAGCTGGTACAGGCGTCTCTCAGCGATTGCCTTGGCCTGTTTCTCGGAGAAGCCGAAGCGCTTGATCTTCGGGTACTTCTCGTCGCCGCGCAGGTACTGCTCGATCTGCTCGCGACCTTCGGAATTCCTGATTACTTCGATAATCTCGTCCATTCTCTTCTGAGCCTTCATCAGCCCCTCGAGGATATGTGCGCGGGCATCGGCCTTGTCGAGTTCGAACTGGGTCCTTCGCTCGATTACCGATTCCCGATGGCGAACGTGAGTGTGGATGATTGTCCGCAAGTCGAGTTGGACCGGCTCTCCTTTTAGGATCCCCATCATGTTAGCCGAGTAGGACTTCTGTAGCCTGCTGGACTTGTAGAGCTGGTTCAGGACGGCATGAGGGTCAGCGTTCTGCTTGATCTCGATGACGACCCTAATTCCCTCCTTGCTCGACTCGTCTCTGATGTCGCGTATCCCCTTGATCGCCTCCTTCTGGACGAGTTCGGCTATGTCTTGCAGCATCCCCGCTTTCTTCACCTGATAGGGGATGGAGTGCACGACTAGCCTCTTGCCACGCGAATCCTCTTGGACCTCGACGTCAGAGCGGATGTGGAAGCGACCGTTCCCGGTGCGGTACATATCCAGTATGCCGTCGATGCCGTGAATGGTGGCCCCCGTGGGGAAGTCCGGCCCCTTGAGGTACTCCATGTACTCGGCAGCATCGATCTTCGGGGCGTTGTCGAGCCCGATTTTCCGATTCTGCTCGATTACCTTCTCTACGTGGAACTTGATGGCTGCAGCGACTTCGTTCAGGTTGTGAGGGGGAATCTTGGTTGCCATCCCGACGGCGATGCCATCACTGCCATTCAGCAGGAGGTTCGGAAGGCGCGCGGGCAGCACAGTTGGCTCGATTTCGGTGTCGTCGAAGTTGGGTTCCATGTCGATGGTGGCCTTGTTGATGTCGTCGAGCATGTGCTGCGACAGCCTGTCGAGCCTGCTCTCTGTGTAGCGCATTGCGGCAGGTGGGTCGCCGTCTATCGAGCCGAAGTTACCCTGACCGTCTATCAGAGGATACCTCAGCGAGAAGTCCTGGGCCATCCTGACCATGGTGCCGTACAGGGCCTGGTCGCCGTGGGGGTGATACTTCCCCATCACCTCGCCTACCGAGCGGGCAGACTTGCTGTATCCCTTCTCGTGGGTGTGCCCGGCTTGGTGCATGCCCCACAGGATTCTGCGATGGACAGGCTTGAGCCCGTCTCTGACGTCGGGCAGCGCTCTGCTGATGATTACGCTCATCGCGTAGTTGATGTAACTCTCCTTCATCTCGTCTGAGATGTCTCTACGAAGCAAATTCTCAACCATACTTTACCTCACACGTCCAACGACGTCACCTTGGATGCGTTCTTTTCGATGAACGCCCTCCGGTCCGGCACGTCCTCTCCCATCAGCACGGAGAACAGTTCGTCTGCCTCCTCGGCGTCCTTGATCTCGACCTTCATCATCGTGCGAACCTCTGGGTCCATCGTGGTCTCCCACAACTGTTCTGGGTTCATCTCGCCCAGTCCCTTGTAGCGCTGGACGTCGATCTTGGCTGAAGGCGCCTCCTTCTGTAGGCGCCTGACTGCCTCGACGCGTTCCTTCTCGCTGTGTACCCACTCAGTGTGCTTACCACGCGATACTGAGAACAGTGGTGGAGCTGCGATGAACACGTTGCCGTTGGCTATGGCGCGCCTCATGAAGCGCCACATGAAAGTGAGGATGAGGGTGCGGATGTGGGCTCCGTCGATGTCTGCATCGGTCATGATGATGATTTTGCCATAACGCAGTTTCTCCGGGTCGAACGCGCCTTCGTCCTCCTCCTCATTGCCAACTCCAGCGCCAAGGGCTCGAATCATTCGCTGGATTTGCTCGTTCGAGAAGACCTTGGTCAGGTTACGCTGCTGCCGTTCGACGTTGAGAATCTTGCCACGCAGAGGGAGCACGGCCTGCGTGCGTCTGTCTCGAGCGGTCTTCGCAGAGCCGCCCGCGCTCTCGCCCTCGACGATGTAAAGCTCGCATTCCGCAGGGTCCCGTGACTGGCAGTCGGCCAGTTGCCCAGGCAGGCCTCCGCCTTCCAGCACGCCTTTTCTCCGTGTCAGATCACGGGCCTTGCGTGCAGCGTCCCTCGCTTTGCTGGCGAGGACGGCCTTGTCGACGATGGAGCGGGCGACGGACGGGTTCTCCTCGAAGTAGTCGCCCAGCTTGTCGTTAACGATCTGCTCAACGATCCCGGCGACCTCGCTGGTCACCAGTTTGGACTTGGTCTGGGCGTTGAAGGAAGGGTCGGGATGTTTGATAGAGATGACCGCCGACAACCCTTCTCGGACGTCGTCGCCGGACAGGCTGCTGACGTTCTTCAGCAGTTTCCTGGACTGGGCGTATGCGTTCACCGTCCGGGTCAGAGAGCCCTTCAGCCCGGACAGGTGAGTGCCCCCGTCGGTGTTGTGGATGATGTTGGTGAAGCAGTGAATCGCCTCCGAGTACGCATCGGTCCACTGCATGGCTACCTCGACCTGAACCTCGCCCTTGTCGCCGTTTTTAGTTCCGATGATGTGTAAGACCTCGTCGTGAATGACCTCCTTCTTCTCGTTCATCGCCTGTACGTACTCCTTCAGGCCGCCGTCGTACTTGTGCTCGATCTCGACTGCGTCTTCACCGCGGAAGTCGCGTAGCCAGATTCGCAGACCGGCGTTGAGGAAGGCCGTACGGCGCAGTCTGATATTGATTTGATCGAAGTCGTAGTCCGTGACATCTTTGAAGATGTCCAGGTCGGGCTTGAAGTTGATCTCCGTCCCCGTGGTATCGGACTTCCCAGTGGCTTTCAGTGCAGCCTTCTTTTCACCTTTGACGTATTCCTGGAACCATACCTTGCCACCTCTGTATATGGTCATGGTCAGTTTTTCGGACACTGCGTTGACAGCACTCACGCCGACGCCGTGCAGGCCACCGGCGACCTTGTAGGACTCGTTGTCGAACTTAGCGCCGGCATGTAACTTGGTCATGATGACCTCGGCAGCGCTGACGCCCTCCTCCGGGTGCTTGTCCACCGGGATTCCCCTGCCGTGGTCGATGACGGTCACAGAACCGTCCTTCTCGAGGTTCACTTCGACGGTGGGATTGTACCCAGCAAGGTGCTCGTCGACGGCGTTGTCGACCACTTCCCAGATGCAGTGGTGGAGGGCGGAGCCATCATGCGGGTCACCCAGATACATGCCCGGGCGCTTCCTAACTGCCTCCAGTCCCTCAAGGACCTGGATGCTGTCTGCATCGTACCCGTCAGCCATGGTTTCGACCCTTTTTTTGAGGGTTCCCTTAGGGAACCCTCAGCATATCACTACAATCGTGTGCTTGTGGGGTTCTTCAACCCTCCTAAGGGGGACCCACAAAACAGAGAAAAATGGTTATTTTCGACCGATTTCAGGCCTAAAGGCCTGTTCCCCGCCTCCACGACACGGTTAAACAGAACGCCAAGGTGGAGCGGGCGAATGGCTCGACCTCTCATCTGCGTGACTCTGAGTGGGTGCACTGTCGATGAGATGCTGAAGGACGCTGCGATGGCCACAGCTACAGGGGCCGACCTTGTGGAGATCCGACTGGACAAACTCTGGGTGGTCGAGCAGATGCCTGAGCCCGATCCCCGTGAGGAAAAGGCGGAGGAAGGCAGGGGCGAGCGCGTTCGTCCCAAGTTCGTAGAGCCAGAGATGATACCACAGCCATTGGACTCGGTAGACATCCATACAGCGCTTGCATCCCTCAAGCAGGGTATCGAGCTGCCCGTGGTGCTCACCTGCCGTCCAAAGCGCCAAGGAGGGCATTATCCCGGCGCCGAGGAACAGCGCATCGAGATTCTGTCTGCCGCAATCGAGAGTGGCGTAAGTTGGGTCGACCTTGAGTTGGACATAGAGCCCAAGTCCCGCAAGGCACTGGTTGATTCAGCCGGGGGCAAGACCAGAATAATCGCCTCTCAGCACACTTCGGAGCAGCCTCCATCGGCATCGGAGATCATCGAGGATGTCGAGGACAACTCCGATGCCGGCGAGATAGTGAAGATGTGCTACCGTACCTTGGGCCGGCACGACGGTCTGCGCCTCTTTGAGGCCGCTTGGTCTCTAAACGGCTCAGACACCCCCAACGCGATCATGGGCTCGGGCTCGGGCGGTGACTGGACTCGAATACACGCCCCCCTGCTGGGGCAGGCCATGGTCTACACGACAATGGAGACGGGATGGCACCTATCTAGGCAAGGACGAATCAACGCATCAGACCTACAGACTGCGTGGCAGTTGCTTGAATATGAAGCCGCTTAGCCGGTGCCATCGCGTTCGTCGCTCTCGTCTTCCAGATAAGGTACGTGGCGGAGCTCTTCCTCATTATCACCAAGGCCCGCACTCATGTACCTGCTGTGAATTATCAGAGGGGCTATGATGCAGGCCAGTGGCAGAGCCGCGATGAGGATGTATGCGATGAAACTAGGAAGGGTCGTCCGCTCCTCCACATCTACGAGAATCTCCACTTGCATGGTCCCTCCGGCCGCACCCCGGTCGGTGTTCCTGCTGTTGTCCCATCCGTCGACGACGAGGTAGTACTTCGCGTCACCACTCTCAAACCAGTCGACGGACGACCACATCGAGCCGCTGGAATCGATCGCCACTGAGAAGACCTCGCTGGAAACGCTCTCGTAAGCGTGGACGTCTCTGAACGGGAGCCAGACGAACATGTCTCGCCACTCCACCGGCATTGTGTTGACCACCTCTTCAAGGTCCTCCCACTCTCTGTCGGCGTAACTGCCCGTATAGCGGTTCCAGTTGCTCTCAGTCATCAGGTAGACGTCGCCTATAGCCCCCATGCTGGGCGGAGAGGCAGAGTCGGCGACAAGGGTGATGCAGAAGGTGTACCGGTAGCCAGGCACCAGTTCCATGCTGATGGCGTTGGCGCTGTCATTTTCTATCTCCATCTCAGTGCTGAAACCCACATCGAGTGATCTTAGATCTTCGCTACCGCCCTCCCACCAAATGCCCCAGCCGTCCTCGACGCTGTGTTCCTCAAAGTATTGGTCGATTGCGGGTATGTCACTCGATGGGTCATCGCAGGAAGCCTCCGCCGATGCGATTGGGGCTGCAATGACGGCGATGAACACGGCAACCGTAGGCAGGAGCAGACAGAGGTTGATCAGGGTCGCAGTGAGCTTCCTAGGGCCGTTCCTCACGCTCAGCGCCTCCTCGTCCGGATAGGTCGGATATATCCGGACTCCTTGTTTCTTCGCTCTCCGACAGTCAGGTACTTCGGTTGAGGCGGGGGATTGTGCTGGTCCATTCCCGGCAGACCTCCTTCGACCTCCACCTCAGTGACGTCGTAGGTCTCGAGCATTTCTTCGGCGTCGAGCTCGTCCTCGTCCTTCTGCCTCATAATCAACCACCCGAGCAAGAGGACGGTTGCAACGAGGGCCAGCAGCCCCCCGCTCTTCCTGTCGGGCACGAGATCACTCCAAGTGAGGTCAGCTAGAGACATAGGCCGGTCATCCTCTTGAATGGCTAGCACGGTGATGACGTAGTCCTCGGAGGAGCAGACACCGACTCCGTCGCATACCTGCATCACTATTCTGATTTCACCAGGCTGGTTCCAAGTTTGATTCCCCCAGAGCCAGTCATTGCGATAGTCGCCATCCAGATTGGTGTCATCCATTGCGTTGAGGTCCCATCTGACGGTCAGGGGGCCGGTCAGAGACCTGTCTCGGTCGTTCGCGGGATCGCCATCGCCATCGCTGTCGTCGGAGGCATCGACATCGAGCCAGGCCTCTATGCCGTTCGTCAGGTCGGCGTCGGTGGCACTGGCATTCAGTAGAACCAAGTCCCCCAGGCCCACGTAATCGGCTGAAATCGGATCTCTCGTCAGGATAGTCGGTGCCACGGAGACGTGCACGGTCAGCGAGGTGATGTTGGTCTCGCCCCCCTCGAAGCCGTCTACTACTGTTAGGGTGACGGCATAGGTCCCTGGTATCTCGTAAGCGTGCCAGACCACGGGGCCGTGTACTGGTGGACTGGCGTCACCGAAGTCCCAGATCCATGACACGATTCCATTCCATTCAGGGTCGCTTGGGTCGGTCGATGTCCTGCCGATGAACAGAGGGTCGGCGTCGTAACTATCGGAACCGTCGAACCGTATCGGGTCGCCTGGTGCAACGAATGCGCTGCCATCGCGAGTATGCGGAATCTGCCAGACCACGACCCCCAGGTCCTCCGGAATGCCATCCAGAACGGTGCCGTTGACGCTGGGGCAGCTGAAGGTGAGTTCGGGCACCGGCAGTGGGTTCTCTATCCTGAGGGAGTATGACTTAGTGGCTGAAGACAGGCCCCTGTCGTCGATGACGGTCAGGGCAATTGTGTACAGACCCGGCTCAAGGAAGGTGTGGCTGACCGAGGAGACGTTGTACACTGGCTCGCTGAGCCCCGAGATCTCCCAAATCGTCTGAAGCAGGGAGGTGTCGCCGTCAGGATCGAATGACTCGCTCTCAAAAGTGTAGGTGGTTTCGACAGTGCCGTCGACAGGCCTCGAGAAGACGGCTACTGGACGCTGGTTCAGCACTTGCACCTGGAGGATAGCGACAGACGAGTTCCCGTCGTCATCGGTGACTTCGATTGTGACGTTCTTCATCCCCGGTTCCAGCCATCCGACGCTCGGGTTTTGGAGGATTGACTCGGTTTCCGAGAAGTTGGAGGTCAGACTCATTCCCGAGCCACCAAGGTTGACGCCGCCCTCGAAGTACCAGAAATACTCCACAATCATCCCATCTGAGTCCTCGAAGACAGTCGGCATTGTCAGCGGTGTCAGTGTGTAGGTTTGGAGTGGCTCGTCGAAGATCTGCTTGGGCAGGCGGTTCAGCACTCTGATGTACAGAGAATGCTCGACGATGTGGTTGCCGTCATCAACGGTCAGGATGAGCGTGTAGATGATCCCATCGGCACTGCCGTCGACCCAAGAGTGCCCTGACCCAGTCAGACCTTGGCCCGACTCAGACTGACCATCGCCCCAGTCCCAGGTGAAATCGAGTTGCTCTAGAGGGACGTTGTCCGTGGTCCCTCTCGCTGAGAATTGCACCCTCTGGTCCGTCAGCAGCACAAGTTCGTCGGTTATCACCACCCCATCGACAGAGATTTCCGGGACCGGGTCGGAGGCGTCACTGACCGAGATATTCCAAGACTGTGGCTCGGAGTAGTACCCCCCTTGGTCCTGTACCACCAAGACAATCTGGTAATCCCCCGGATTGAGGTAGGAATGGACGGGGTTCTTCAGTCCAGAGGAATTGTTGTCGCCGAGATCCCAGAAGTACCCTGTCGGTGTCTCGTTGTGGCTGAAAGTGCCGTTGATCTGACCGAAGCCCCATGAGTCGTAGCCAGAGCCGAACATGCCTACGGGGAGCCATGTCTGAGTCATCGAGGTGGACATCGACCCCGAGGTGGTTGGCTCCATGTTGGCAATGGTCATTGGCAGGGCGAAGGCTTGGTCGACGACCTCCCCGGTAACATCGCGGATACTGATTCCGAATGTCCATTCACCCGAGGAGGGCGGTGTGAACCAGACGCTCCTCGGAGAAGGTACGTTGTCGCCGGCGGTGATGTCGAACACCACAGAGTCAGTCAGCGTGTTGTTGACATAGGCCCCGACCGTCACCTCGAGTATCTCGAAGAACGCGTTCGACAGCACATCGAGATCAATTTGTACGCTGTCATCGAGGTTGTTGCCATCTCTGTCGAAGGGAGTGATGGCATCGATCGACACCTCAGCCGGGTCCGTGATGAGACCGGCATAGACAGTCAGCATCGCGGTGGGGTAGGCGCCGAATGTGATGCCGCAGCTGGCGTAGTTGTAATCGCAGTCGCTGACCATCGACTCGTACCATGTCAGCAGCCAAACCTCATCGGTGGTGTTACCGAAGCCGTGAACGAGTCCCGTCCCGGCTCCTGTCCCAGAGTCCATTCTCAGGCTGCTCATCGACCACGTTCCGGTGTCAGCATCCTTGGCCATGATGGCGCCGTCGAAGCCGAATTGAGTTGGTTGTACCATCAGATTGAGAGGGGCTCCAGAGCCTTGAGCGAACTTGTAGGCCCTCATCCCCCAACCCTCGATGCTCTGGCTGGAGCTGTTCCAGTCGTTCACCCACTGGTCGTTGTAACCGCTCATCTGGGCTTTGCAGACATATGCGGCGATGCATCCCGAGGTCAGGTCGAGGTTCGAGAAACCGAATGCTCCCTGCGCACTGTCCAGAGAGACGGCGGCGCTGAAGTTGGCATAAATCTCGCTCATCGTGGTCCCGATGGCAGTAGCGCCAGTCTCGGGATTCTGCGCGAGGTTCTCGATAGCAGCCCCCCCTGTGGCGGTGTCGGCTACGAGGCGTTGAATCGCGGCCCCGCCACCGAGCTTGTCAGCGAGGTACATCAGGAACATGAAACCAGCACCGTAGTCGGCTATCCTGCCATTCCACCACCGCACGCCGAGGCTGCTGTCCTGCGACCATGCGTTGGCGTGGCCGGTCAGCGTGTCTGTGACCCCGAAGCAGAGGTATGCGGCCATGTCGGCCGCGCCTTCGTCAATCCACAGAAACTCGTAGGGGTCACGAGCGCTGTGCAGCAGGTGCTGGAACTCGTGCGCTAGGATGGTATTCCTCCAACTCAGGTCGTCGACGTCGACGAAAACGGACTCCCTGACGGATGAGATTCCAGGGGAGAAGTAACCGCCAGTGCCCCCGGCCCCGTCAATCGAGATTAGGGCAATCTCGACCTGACAGTTGTTGTCTACGTCCGGAGGGGTGCCGAAATATGTCGTGTCTGTCGGATAGATGGTCGATTCCCAGGTCGAGGCGATGTCGTTGAGGGTGGTTGAGGGGATGATCTGCCCGTCCTCCACCAGTATGGCCGAGTTGGCCGATATCTTCTGTACGGTCACAGCCACCGTCCCGCTGGCAGTTGAGATGTTCCCCGTCTCACCTTGGCTCCAAGCGTCCTCGCAAGAGCGGGCCGAGGATCTCGAGTTGAGATAACCGGGCGAGAATGGAAGGACCAGCCCAGGATAGCCCGCGTCCCTCCATTCCATCTTCAGGAAGCCAGTGGCTGAGAAGACTGGCTCGGCATCCTCGGTGAACATGTACCGCTTGCCCTCAATAGAGGGAGTGAAGTCCGTCAGGTCACCCGACATGACTTCAAGAAACGGTTCATCTGACTCAGGCTCTGCCAGGGCCATAGGGGAGAGGCTAGCGAGCAGCATGGTCGCGATGAGCAGCAGAGGTGCTCTGCGTGAGGCCGCTGTTCTGGTTCCTTCCATGTTCAACACTCCGTGTTGTATTCAGGTTCAATCCGCTCAAAGACCTATTTTAACATCGATGGAGCATCGTTCGTACATGATTCGGCCCGGCCCGGCGCCACGCGTCTTCCAGACTCTGCTGGTCGTACTGCTTCTGACATTCGCACCTGTCGCTGCTGAAGGTGGCCCAGAAGCGACTGAATTGCACGTCATATCGTCTCATTCCCACGACGAGGGGGCATTCACCCAGGGATTGGAGATGCACGACGGCTTACTTTACGAGAGCACTGGTCTGTACGGCAGTTCCAGCCTTAGGGAAGTGGATCCCTCGAGCGGGGAGGTGCTGCGCCAGACACGACTCGACCAGAGCCTGTTCGGAGAGGGCATCACCGTTGTCGGGGACACTATCGTGATGCTCACTTGGAGGGAGGAGATTGCCTTGGTTTTCGACATCGAAACGCTCGAGGTCATCGCTAATCACACGTACTCCGGCGAGGGCTGGGGGCTGTGCTACGACGGAAACCATCTGGTTATGTCCAACGGAACTTCAGATCTGACTTTCAGGAACCCATCTAACTTCTCCGTTGAAGCAACGCTCCCCGTAACTAATCAGGGCATCGAGGTGGACCTGCTCAACGAGCTCGAGTGCGTCGGTCAGACGGTGTATGCGAACGTGTGGGGCAGCGATTCTATCATCGCCATCGACAAGACCACCGGCGAGGTCGAGTCGACCATAGACGCCTCGGTTCTGACCGAGAACGAGTCTGACGGGTACAATGACGTGTTGAACGGGATAGCCTACTTCCCAGAGCGGGATGCATTCCTGATTACCGGCAAGAACTGGACCTCGATGCACTTGGTTTCGTTCGAGAACTCTCAGACACCCTCCGACGACAACATCTCGGAACCTCTGCCGTTGAGCATCCTGAAGGGGATATCGTCGGTTCTCCTGATTGCAGCATTGGTCATTATCCTGAGTTCCTTGCGTCTTCTGAGCGCAATCGTACGATTCTTTGTCCTGATGATCGCTAGGCGGCAAACTGAACAGCCGCCGGCTCCCAGCGAGGAGAAGCAAGAGGGAGGTGAAGCCCGATGAGCGACGACGAGTTCGACGATTACAGTGCCGTGGAACTATGGCTGCATGACCTCTCGATAGACTCTGCCACCAGAGTCGCCGGGGCGCTGATGATATTCATCGGTAGTCTGCTCGGGGCAATACTCGGAGTCGCTCTGATATCCGCCGACGTCGGCGAGATTCTGACTGGCCAACTAGACAGTTCCGATGGTGTCGCCGATGTCAATGGAATGGTGAACACGGCGTTGGAGGACAACACCACTGGAGGTGACCCTGTCGAAGGCGTTAAGGTCAGTATCCTCGATTCGGACGAACTTGAGATAGGTCATGATTTCACCGACTCAGGAGGGAGGTTCTCGGTCGAGGAGATTCCCAGACGCGCTTCGACACTGCTTGTCGACCACCCTGAGAACGTAACAGTCAGGATACTGCTTATTCCAGGCGATCACGCCCAGATATCCATCACTCTCACTCCGGGTGACGGGCTTTACGAGTCTGACATGACCGGCGAGAGCCATCTCGCCGAGTCGGTGCTAATCGGCACCACCATCGCCGGACTGACGTTATTGGCCGGGCTCGCCGGGATGGTGGGCGGCTTGGAGGCTTACCGGGGCGACCACTACCGACGCACCTGGTGGCTCTCTTTCTTCGGACTTTGGAGCCGAGGCATGCTTTTCATTGGCCCTATGTTCATCCTCCTCGGTATGGGGATGACGCATCTCGCTAGGGATCAGTTCACAGACCACACAGAGGATTAGTTCGAGGTTTGCCCGTGTACCTGATTACGATAGAAGGCGGCGATGGGAGCGGCAAGGGACTGGCGACCAAGGTCGTCTCTGAAGTCCTGAGCAAGGAGTTCTCGTTCGCTGCTGTAGAGATTACCGGGGAGCCTAGGAGAAAACACCCTCTGGGACGACTGGCAATCGAGGCCGTACGCAGGAAGACCATGACCCCAGAACAGGAGGCCGGCCTGTTTGCAGCCGACAGGGTAGACCACTCTCACGGTTGGATACTACCTCGTCTCGAGGAGGGCAAGGCTGTGGTCAGCGAGCGCAACATCCACTCCTCACTCGTCTATCAGGGAATCGTCGGCGGGCTCGGAATCGACAGGGTCGCCCACATGAACTCGGCTGCATTGGTCCCTGACCTCTGTATCTGGGTTGATTGCGATCCTGAGGTCGCATTGAAGAGGATCAAGAGCGGGAGCCTGAGAGCGCTGACGGAGAAAGGGGAGTACTTCGAGACGACGGAGTTGCAGCAGCGCATCAGAGCAGGCTACACCTCGCTGCTGTCGGGCGAACTGGAGATGCCCATCCCCTTCGATATGGGAGCCGTCATCGGGCCTATTCTGAATGAGGGCACTGAGGCCGAGTTCTGTCGGACTCTGATTAGTAGCGTCCGGAAGTTCGTGCACTCCAAACCACTTCCACTAAATGTCGACACCGAGATGGTCGAGAGGCACCTCATAAGACGACTCCTCCACATCTCAAAGGGCCAGACCACACTGACCGGACTGGGCGTCGAGCCTGCACGCACCAAGGGAGACTGGTTGACCGGCAACCCGCCTTGGAAGATACTCAACGATGCTCAGTCAGAACACGATGCCGCTTTGGAAGAAGTTAGCGAGGATGCCAGAGTGGACGTTCCCAAGAGCATCCTCTCGCATTCGATGTCGGCCATCTGCGGGACCCTCTCTCTGATGCCATCAGCAGATGTGAGGGAACTCCGTCGAGCGCTCGGGCCAGTCAGGGCTGTGTCCGAGCGCCACACTCAGAGACTCGTCAAGTTCCTCCATGAACGCACGGATTGGGTTCACAAGCACAGGGCCTTGCTCGGGCGTGATGCCCCCCGCTCGCAGTTAAGGGGGCGATATCGCACCCTTGGGATGCTGGTACTGGCGATATGGCCGCTCAGGCAAGCCATCTCGAAGTGGATAGAAGCCAATCCCGATACCCATCCCCGCTTCGCTATGGGTCAGATAGTCAGATCCGGTCAGCACCCCGCTGCCGTACGCGACACTCTGGAGCGCATAGCGCTGCTTGGGTGTGGGATGGAGGGGGCCTCTAACCCGGCCGGCGCCAGCGGGTTGGTCTACTGGTGGCAGGGGAAGGCCGAGTAGTCACTTGGTCATCAGTCTGGCATTCGCAGGTAGGACCACCAGTTCTGGATCATCCTCGAAGTACTTGGTCCGAGCGCTTGCTGAGGCGGCGATAAACCACCCCAGTACCAGTCCACAGAGTAAACCTGTAACTACCCTGACTGGGTTGGTGGACTCGTAGTCGGTCAGATGCTGGGTGAATCCATCAACTGCTATTGGGATTAGACCGAGTCCTATTATAGCGAGCATGGCCAACATCCTCTTGTCTGTTAGGTAAATGGGTTCCAGCCTCTGGTCTGGAATTATCGAGAGGAAGGTGTCGCGAACCGTCCATCGGTTCAGTCCACGCCGCCCGAACAGGGCGGCGCCGACCACGAATCCGAAAAAGATTCCAACGTCGCGGGTGCACATCGGCATCTGATTGCCGTTGATCTCCCATGAGCGCTCGTGCTTCTGGTGGCAGTTGAGGTCGCCGAAAGCGTACACGAACGCCCACAGGGGGTTCAGTTCAGTCCAAGCGAATGTACCGCCGTGAGCCGATTGGTCATGCCCCACAGTCGCTCCCTCGCCATGATTCTGGTTCCCCCACCCGCTCTCGGTGGCGTAGTCGAATGCGTTGGCGCGTCCGGAGAGCTCCGGAACTGTTCCTTCAGGCATCGCCAGAGGGGCTATGAATGACAGAAGCAGGTACCCTCCAGCGACGGCTGCTAGGATTCTGCTGATCTTGATTTCCCTGGAACGGTCTTCGAGTCCATTAGCCAGAGTTCCCACGTTCTCTCCAGCGGTTCACACTTGATGAATGCTGGCTCGTCACCTCAGATTCCACCCTTCGGACTCTTGAGCAACCCCGTGCTCCGGCCATCATGGCCGACCTCGGATTGCGCGATGCTGCATGGCTCGGAGGGGTAGTTGGCTCGATGGTCGCGGTCATGGCCACGTTCATCGGCATCTTCGTCAGCGGTCTGGACAGCCCGGATGTGATTGGGTCTCTGCGCTCGGGCATTGTGGCTGGCCTTGCCGGCGCTGTCATTATCACCACATTCGCCTACTACAGGATGCGTGAGGTGACTCGCTCAGGCAGGGATGTCGCGGCCATCAGGGAGCAGGAGTTGACTAGGGTCAAAGCCATTCTCTCCCCGATTGAGGACAGAGCCCCCAAGAGCAGCCCCAAGCCGGCTTGGACCGTAGAGAAACAGGTCAGGCGAGACAGGGGTGTGCTGGTCGTAGATATGCATGGCCTCGATGCGCCGTCGGCCGCCGCCCTGACCGAGAGGCTGCTCGAACGAAGGGCAGACTTGGGCAGGCTGAAGCTGGTTACCGGCCGAGGCGAGGCCCTGCATGCAGGCTCGGCCGACCCCGGTATCAGACCCGCTGTCCTGCAGAGACTCAAGGTGGATGCCCAGAAGGCAGAATGGCAGGTCATTCAGAAATCGAGCTCTGTGACCCTAAGGCCGATGGGCAGGGCCCCCACCCCAAAGGAGTGGTTCGGCCGTTTCATTGTCTTCGTGGTACCGATGACGGGGGCCATGGCCCTCGCTTTCCGGGATCTCGCCGGACCGGGGATGGAGGAGCAGGGCATGATGTTCGGCGGGGCCTCAGGACTTCTGATGACGGCACTTCTGTCCAGTTACAGGGACCGCTCAGCTTAGGAGTAGTCCGGGACCCCCTCGCAGCACGCTTCCACGACTCTGCGGCAACGAGGGCACTCCATGTGCTGACGCATCGGGATGGCCTGACCTCTGAACCCGCATTCGCAGCCCACGTCCTCGCAGTGGTCGACATCCACGGGCGTCCGCCAGCATCAAGGCTCTAATCGCTTGCTGCTGTCATGGATCCCGAGATTCCAGTTCCACGGTGAGTAGCCTGACCAGCCAGCCGTGCAGGACATCACTACCCATCTCGGAAAGTGTCGAGTTGAGGAATGCGGCTATCAGCGCGCCTCTGGCATCAGATGGGTCGAAGCCCCTGCACCCGAGGTAGAACAACTGGTNCTCATCNATGGGTCCGTTGGCNGTCCCATGACCGCATCCAACGACCTCGTGCTCGAGCACCTCCAATTCGGGGATAGAGTCTGCCTCGGCGTCCACGGAAAGGAGCAGGTTGTGGAAGATCTGAGCGGCATCCGCCCCACGTGAGCCATCGGCGACTCTGAGCATCCCCGTCCCGATAGTCCTGCTATCGCCCCCGCATGCTGAGTTCCATGTGAGCCGGCTGAAAGTTTCGGGGGCATCGTGGTGTATCTCCACATGGTGGTCTATGTGCATTGAGTCTGCAGAGAGTACCGAGCCGAGAACCCTGAGGTTGCCCCCCGGCTCCCCCATCCTGTAACGCAGGTCCGCCTTGGTCCGCTCGGAGCCAGAAGAGACAGTGCCTGCGCGCACCTGCGCGTCCCTGCCGATCGCTATCGAATCGACACGGAGCAAAGTACCCTCGTCCTGCAGGCAGACGACCACGTCATTGAGGACGGCCCCGGCTCCGATTTCCCCGGTACGCAGAAGACCGAACCACTCGCCAGAACCTCTCACCCGCGTAATCAGCTCCAACTCGGACAATCGCCCCACATCGAGTGAGAGGTGCAGGATCGATGACGAACCCTTCACATCGATGTCGAGAATCACAGGGTGTTGCGAGGAGAAGCCGGGCTCGATGCTAAGGATCCACTGTGAACTTGCTGAGGCTGCCTGCAGGAACGAACCCGTGACCACATCGCCCTCCGGGAGTCCTGATACAGACATCACCCCTTCCTCCAGTCGTATCCCCTCTGGAGCATCGCCTCCATCAAGGCCGACGAGCTTGAGTCTGGGCGTTCCAACATCGGGGATGCTGGCGATGTCACCGGTGGGGTGAACCCTGCGCCATGGCGTATATTTCCAGAGATGGCTGGACCTGCCTGGCTCGTCGAGGGACAGGTACTCTGCGGCGGCGTCCAATGGCTCACCCCGAATCAGCCTATGCTGCCTTCCATCTCGAGGGCCATCAGCTGGTTGAGCTCGACTGCGTATTCCATCGGTAGTTCGCGGACGAATGGCTCGAAGAACCCATTGACGATCAGTGCAAGCGCCTTGTCTTCTGAGTGGCCGCGGCTCATCAGGTAGAACAGCTGCTCATCGCTCACCTTGCTGACCGATGCTTCGTGTTCGCAGCGGCAGGAGGGGTTCTTGATCTCCATCGTGGGATAGGTGTCAGATTGGCTTTGCTCGTCGAGAATGAGTGCGTCACAGACGACGTTCACCTTGCAGTTTTCTGCCTTCTTGCTAACCGACACCAGGCCCCGGTAGCTCCCGCGGCCGCCATTCTTGGCGATGCTCTTGGAGAGGATCTTGCTGGTGGTGTTCGACGCCAGATGATGCACCTTCGCCCCGGCGTCCTGATGCATGCCTTCGCCCGCGTAGGCTACGGAGATGACTTCGGCGTGCGCCCCCTCTCCCTTGAGAATCACTGCTGGGTACTTCATCGTCAACTTCGATCCGATGTTGCCGTCGACCCATTCGATAGTCGAGTTCTCGTGTGCGATGCCCCGCTTGGTGACCAGGTTGTAGACATTGTTCGACCAGTTCTGGATTGTGGTGTAGCGGATGTATGCACCGGGCATCGCAATGAGCTCAACGACGGCACTGTGCAGCGAATCGGTAGAGTAGGTGGGGGCAGTGCAGCCCTCGACGTAGTGGATTGACGAACCTTCATCGGCGATTATCAGCGTGCGTTCGAACTGACCCATGTTCTTGGCGTTGATACGGAAGTAGGCCTGCACCGGCATCTCGACGTGAACCCCCTTGGGGACGTAGATGAACGAGCCTCCCGACCACACGGCGGTGTTGAGCGCGCTGAACTTGTTGTCTTGGTAGGGGATGATGCTGCAGAAGTATTTCTTCACGATGTCCTCATGCTCACGGAGGCCACTATCCATGTCGAGGAAGATGACGCCCTGCTTCTCGAGGTCCTCGCGGATACTGTGGTAGACGGCCTCCGACTCGTACTGTGCTGTCACTCCCGAGAGCCACTTCTGCTCGGCCTCAGGTATGCCCAGTTTGTCGAAGGTGTTCCAGACGTCCTCGGGAACGTCATCCCAGTCATTCTCCGTGCCTTCGCCCGAGCGTATGAAGTTGCAGATCTCGTCGAACTTGATCGAGTTGAGCAACTCGGCGGAACCCCATGTGGGCATCGGGCGCTCCATGAAGTGGTGGAGCGCCTTGACGCGGATATCGGTCATCCACTGCGGCTCTTCC
>JAKUUO010000021.1 GCA_022448665.1 Candidatus Thalassarchaeum betae
GCCGAGGTAGTCGCCGAGGTGGACGTAGTTCTGGGTGTCCCAGCTGCTGCCGCTCTTGGTGGCGTAGGAGATGTTGCCTGTGATGCCGTCGATAGCGGCGATGAGGTCAATCTCACTGTTATCGTCGGTATCGGCGATGTCGATGCCGTAGAGCGGATAGTTATGGTCAGCGTCTAACTTGAACTCGTGAATCCCCTGTGCGGTCGCGTCCATGGGATTGGGATACTGGTTGGTCAGGCAGTCGTACTCGAGCACGGTCATGTTGTCGTAGTGGCCGACCGAGTAGCCCACGCCAATGTTGTACGGAGGGGTCCGGAGAAGCCAGATGTCGAGATCCTCACAGTCGCCTAAGCCCCCGGGGATGCCACCGCCCTGAACTGTCTCACCCCAATGGCCGAGCATCATTTCGATATACAAGCCATTGGTCAGAGGCACAGGGATGGACTGCTGGTTGGTCAGCAGCGACGGGTCTGGCCCACGGTAGATCTGGATGTACTGGTTGGCCGCGGTTGCGTCCTGGGTCACAAGCACGATGTCGACGTTGCCGTCATCGTCGATGTCCCCGACTTCCATACCTAGATGATACGGGTTTGAGACCGTGATCTCGGTGTCGTCCCACTGATTGACTCTCTCACTGCAGTCACCCCACATAGTAGTGAGGTTGCCCGGCCTGACGAAACTCTCACCGACGAAGCGGATGTTCTCCTGGTAGTAGACAATATCATTCACGTCGTCGCCGTCGATATCAGCTATCTCGACGTCGACAGAGTTTGCTGTATCAACGAACCCAGCGCGCTGGGAGACGTTGTTCGAGATGAACACGTCCTGCCTGTCTTGGAAGCCGCCCGAGCCATCGTTGTACAGGACCGTGATGTAGTGGCCCATCATGCTCACAGCGACGATGTCGTTGTGTCCATCGCAGTTCAGATCACCAACAGAAAGGTGGGAAGGGTCACGCTGGACTGCGTACTGGGTGATGTGGGATGCGCTCACTGCCGGCACTAGCGATACCATCAGTGAGGTCAGCATCAAAAACACCAGTAAGACGGCCGTTCTACCCTCTTTTGTTCTATTTCGGGTAGACTCAGACGTATTCAGCATGCTCAGTCGGAGTTTCGTTCGTCTCTTATGCCTTCGCACCAAATGAGTTGGCCAACTCCATAGGAGTTGTTGAGTTGGGGGGTTGATTATTGTGCTTCCAGCCAACTGGGATTCGGGGCGTACTGAGTTTCCACGCCGCCGTGGATCCGCTCAAGGCGCCCCATCATCCACAGGCGGTCGAGGAAGATGTCCAGATCGATCCCGTGAAGGTTGGTGCGTTCGCCGACCGCCTCGGCGATTTGACTCACTGGCAGTGAGGTGTGACCATGCTCCCTGACCACCAGAGTGAGCAGTAGTTGGATCCAGGCCTCGGCCAACGGGTTTCCGGACAAGTTGTCCTTCAGAGGCTCTATCTCGTCTTGGACCTCGTCGAGTACCTCGATGATTGCTGGGATGTTGGGGTCGCTACGCTCCCGACCACCGAGCTCTGTGATGCTCGAATCGACGTCGAGGCTGCCGATGACCCTCAGCACTGGGGGTATACGGGACGGATCTGGGGGAGGCCCTGGGAGGACCGCTTCCTCGGGCAGCGGTAGTTCCTCGAAGAAGTCCTCGTCATCGCCGGTGGCCGACTCGGGTTCGGGCTCGTCAGGGTCGACCATACGAGCGGCCAGCGGCTGGACGACACCGACCTCGCCTGCTAGGCCGATCTCCTCGCGCAGCGACTCTACCCACTTCGCCTCGCCCTCCAGCAGCACATCGACGTCGTGCTCGGGGGAACGGAAGCGAAATCTGACTGTTCCTCGCAACTCCATCGTCTCACCTCCGGAACATCAGGGACTTAACTGCGTGGGGTGCAGAGCGGTTTTCATGCTTCGGCCAGATTCCTCAGTACGGCCTGCAGTATTCCGCCGTTCCTGTAGTAATCAACCTCGACGGGCGTGTCGAGGCGGACAACAGCGTCGAACCCCGTCACGCTACCATCTGCCTTAGTGGCGGTCACTGGGATTGACGAGAACGGTTCGAGCTCGGCGCTGGCTGGTATGTCGAAGGCCTCTGTGCCGTCCAGACCGAGGCTATCCGCGTCCTCTCCCTCGGGGAATGTCAGCGGCAGCACCCCCATGCCGACTAGATTGGAGCGGTGTATCCTCTCGAACGAAGTGGCGATTACAGCCTTGACTCCGAGCATCAGGGTGCCCTTCGCAGCCCAGTCCCTGCTGCTGCCCGTTCCGTACTGCGAACCAGCAAGGACGACCAATTGAATCCCTTCGTCCTGGTACCTGTTGCTGGCCTCGTAGATCGAGGTTACTTCCCCAGAGGGGAAGTGGGTGGTGAATCCGCCTTCTGTTCCCGGAGCTATCTCATTGCGCATCCTGATGTTGGCGAAGGTACCACGGACCATCACTTCGTGATTGCCTCTGCGGCTCCCGAACGAGTTGAAATCACGCGGCTGGACTCCGTTGTCCATTAGGTACTGTCCCGCTGGTCCGTGGTGAGGGAATGCCCCTGCGGGGCTGATGTGATCGGTGGTCACCGAATCGCCGACCTTGACGAGAACGCGGGCTCCTTGAATCCGCTCGATGGGCGCGGGCTCGGACTCGATGCCTTGCAAGAAGGAGGGGGGTCGGACGTAGGTGGACGAGTCGTCCCAGTCATAGAGGGCGCTGGACTCGCTGGGAATGGCGTCCCAGCGTGGCTCGCTCAGGATGTCCGAGTAACGCGACTTGAACATCTCTGGGCCGATTACGCTCTCGATGATCGAGCGTACCTCGCCGTCAGTGGGCCAGATGTCAGCGAGCATGACGGGCTCGCCGGACTCAGTGTGACCCAACGGCTCGCTGGAGAAGTCGATGTCGAGCGTGCCCGCTAGAGCGTAGGCCACGACCAGTGGCGGGCTTGCGAGATAGTTCGCCCTCACCTTCTGGTGAATTCTGCCCTCGAAGTTGCGGTTGCCCGAGAGGACGCTGCAGACCACCAGATCGGCCTCGTCAATTGCAGCCGCTATCTCCTCGTCGAGGGGGCCAGAATTGCCGATGCAGGTCGTGCAACCGTAGCCTACGACGCTGAATCCGAGAGCAGAGAGATCTTCACTCAGGTCGGCCGCGTCGTAGTACTCGGTGACCACGCGACTGCCTGGGGCGAGGCTCGGCTTGACCCAGGGCTTGATGGTGAGCCCTCTTGAACGAGCGTTTCTAGCGACCAGCCCCGCAGCGATCATCACGCTCGGGTTGCTGGTGTTGGTGCAGCTCGTGATGGCGGCGATAACCACGTCACCGTGACCCAACTCGGAGTCGCGACCTGCAATCGGGGCCGTAGCGTCATTGCAAGACGGATCGACGCCGTGACCATGATGTCCGAACGGCGCATTCAGGCTGGACCTCCAGTGGGACTTCATACCTGAGAGTGAGACCCTGTCTTGCGGCCTCTTGGGGCCGGCTAGCGAGGGCTCCACTGTACTGAGGTCGAGGGACAGGCTGGAAGTGAATCCGGGGGTGGGTGTCGAGTCAGAGTAGAAAAGCCCCTGAGCGGTCAGATAGCGCTTGACGTCCTCGACATGCGAGGGTTCTCGCCCGGAGAGAAGCATGTAGTCCAAAGTGACTTGATCCACGGGAAAGAAGCCGCAAGTGGCGCCGTACTCCGGTGACATGTTGGCTATGGTCGCGCGGTCGGGCAGGCTCAGGTTCGCAAGGCCAGTGCCGTGGAACTCGACGAACTTGCCCACGCAGCCGTGCTGCCTGAGCATCTCGACGATTCGAAGGGTCATGTCGGTGGCTGTGACACCGGGCTGCATGGAACCCGTGAGCTCGAATCCGACGACCTCAGGCAGTAGCATGTAGATCGGCTGTCCGAGCATCACGGCCTCGGCCTCAATCCCACCGACGCCCCAGCCGAGGACTCCGAGGCCGTTGATCATCGTCGTGTGGGAGTCGGTACCGACAAGGGTGTCGGGAATCCACAAACCGCCTTCCTCACGGGCTACGCTGGCAATCCACTCGAGGTTGACCTGATGGACGATACCGCGGCCGGGGGGAACGGCACGGAAGTTGTCGAGGCTCTGCTGACCCCACTTGAGGAACTTGTATCGCTCGAAGTTGCGCTCGTACTCAATCTCGAGGTTGCGCTCACGCGCATTAGGAAAGCGGCCAGAGACATCGACCTGGACTGAGTGGTCTATCACCAGATCGACGGGGACCTGCGGGTTCACCATCTCCGGGTCGCCACCCAGTGCCACCATCGCATCCCTGAGGGCGGCGATGTCGACTACGGCGGGGACTCCTGTGAAATCCTGCAGGATCACCCTGCTGGGGCTGAATGGAATCTCCTCGGGAGTCATCGTCGGTGACCATGCTGCGATGCGTCGGACGTCGTCCTCGGTCACTAGGAATCCGTCGCACTTGCGCAGAGCGGTCTCGAGTAGGATCCGTATCGAGACCGGGAGATTGTCGAGGTTGCAGCCCTCTTCCCTACCGAGGGTTCCGATGTCCATGAACGAGGCGGACGAGCCATCACTGGTCGTGAATGCGGACATCGCACCGAAGGGGTCGCTAGCGCCCATGCCATCACCTACGGTGATACCGGCTATGGTGTGCTCCATGAAGTTGACTCATTGAAAGCCAGACCGATTGGCCGGGTTCACTCGTTCAAAGTCACGTGCATCAGCCGGACCTCGTTCACAGGGACGTCGTTGCTCCCAGTCTCGACCTCGCTGATCGCCGTGATGTGTTCCAGACCGCTGATCACCTGGCCGTAGACGGTGTGGCAGGACTCCTGACTGCAATCCTTGCCAGGCTGCCAATCGAGATGGAATGGGGTGCTGTCCTCGGGCACGATGTAGAACTGGCTCGAGTCGGTGTTGAGACCTGCGTGGGCTGCAGCAAGCGCGCCCGGAACATGCGTCAAGCCGTTAGTGTGCTCGCCGGGCAAGGACCATCGTGACAACTCGCATGTCTCGGAGGTGTGCCTGTTGCCAGAATCATCGTGCTCATCGCCGTTGCAGTAGCCGAACCACTTTCCGGTGTAGCCGCCTGTTCCATCCCGATTCTCGAAGTCCCCTCCTTGAACCATGAAGTCGTCAATCACCCTGTGGAACGTCGTGAAGTCGTAACGGAGGTCATCGACGAGTAACAGGAAGTTCTCGACGTGCAACGGGGCGTCCTCCTGGTAGAGTTCGATTTCGATGAATGCCGTCGTCCGCTCCCCGGATCCACTGGCCATATACGATATCTCCAAGGTGACGATAGGGTTCTCTTCTGGTTTATCGAGCCAATCCGTAATCACCTTGAATGAGACTAACAGCAGCATGCCGACAACGAGGAGGACGATGAGTCCCAATGGAGTCGGGTTACCCTCATCGAACATCTGGAAGCCGACTCCGAGTGAAATCGCATTCTCATCCATCAGGGATGCGAGCTTGTTCATGCGGCGTCGTGTCTCCTTGTTCTTGGGGTCGAAGTTCAACGCTTTGCGGTAGTTCCTGTGCGCGCGCTGCCAGTGGCGCCTCTGGTTAGCGGTGTCTTCCTCGCCAAGCGCGGTTCCAGCATCGCCCGCGAAACGCAGTGTTCTGGCTTGCTGTGCACCGTTCTCGCAGGCATCCCAAGCCTCTGAGCGCAGTAGTTCCAGTGCCTTTTCAGGCTCTCCTGACTCGGTCAGGAGGATCGCTTCGTCCCAAGAATTCTTCAGCGCCTCAGGGATGGGCATAGCGCGCCCGAAAGCGCATCCCTTGAAAATGGCAGCGGATGCTCATTCAGTCGATTCTCGGTGACTTTTGAACGGTAATGGCTAAGACTTGATTATCACCGGGTCATCATGCGCGAGAGCCTAGGTAGAGCCAAGCCAACCATGGGAGAAGCAGGAAACGATGGAGCACATCTACAACGACTTCACAATCAACATTGCAACAGCGAACGGGACTGGTTCCCAGTCCTCGAACCTGATTCTCCTTAATTCCATGTTCCAAATGGGGGTCCCAGTGAGCGGGAAGAACCTCTTCCCCAGCAACATCGCGGGTCTGCCCACGTGGTTCATCATCCGAGCCAGCGATGACGGTTATCAGGCTCCTGGGAACAAGGCGCACATCCAGGTTCTGATGAACAAGGACTCCTGGAGAAAGGACCTCGAGAAGCTCGAGCCGGGGACACTGGTAGTCTACAATGAGGACGTCAAACTACCCATCGACAGGGACGACTGCCCCGCTTTCGGGATGCCGATGACGAAGATGGCCAGAGGAATCAATCCCAAGTTGGCTCGCTTGATGTGTAATATGTACTACGTCGGCGGCCTAGCCCACTTGCTGGGAATCAACGAGGATGTGATCAACGAATGCGTGTCGAACCAGTTCAAGGGCAAGGAGAAGGCGATCGAGTTCAACCTGCGGGCGATCGGGGAAGGCCGAGCCTACGCGGCCGAGAACTGGGCTGATGGGTCCCCCTATCATGTCGAGTCCCGGGACAAAGACCCGGACACCTTCCTCGTGGAGGGCAACGAAGCCGTGGCCCTGGGCGCCATATACGGGGGCGTAAACCTGCTGTCCTGGTACCCCATCACCCCATCTTCCTCGATGGCTGAGAGCATGATCGAATGGCTCCCAGAACTCAGAGAGGCCGACGATGGTGGCACGACCTGCGCGGTAATTCAGGCAGAGGACGAGTTGGCAGCTGCCGGAATGGTGGTCGGGGCCGGCTGGGCCGGCGGACGAGGCATGACCTGCACCAGCGGCCCGGGAATCTCGCTGATGTCCGAATTCATCGGGCTCTCCTACTTCGCCGAGGTTCCTGGCGTGATCTGGGACATCAACAGGGTCGGACCCTCTACCGGGCTTCCGACCCGCACCCAACAGGGCGATCTTTCAATGCTCTACGAGGCTAGCCACGGCGACACCCAGCACGTGGTGCTGATACCAGGAACCGTCGACGAGTGCTTCGAGTACGGTTGGAAGGCATTCGACTACGCAGAGAGGCTCCAGACCGTCGTCTTCGGCTTCAGCGACCTCGATCTCGGGATGAACCGTTGGTCGACAGCCGGCTTCGAATACCCCTCGACTCCGATGGACAGAGGCAAGGTCATACGCACTCAGAAGGAGATGGACGCGGTAGCGAACTACGGGCGCTACAGGGACGTCGACGGCGATGGCATCCCGTACCGGACCCTGCCCGGCAGCGGCCTGGACCCCATCCTGTACCGTGGCACGGGGCACGACGAGGACGGAATCTACTCCGAAGACCCCGATGTGTACTACGCCACGGTCTCGCGCCTGCGCAGGAAGATAGACGGCGCTCGCGACCTGCTTCCGGCCCCTCTCATCAGGGAAGAGGAGGAACAGCAGATTGGTGTGATTTACTACGGCTCGATGGAGAACTCGATCACCGAGATCGACGATATGCTGGAGTCGACCGGTCTCTCGGTCAGTACCTGCCGGGTCCGAGCGCTGCCATACCACTCCGAGGTCGAGGGCTTCATCGAGCGCCACGAGAAGGTGATCGTGCTCGAGATCAACCGCGACGGGCAATTGTACGGGATTCTGCGCAAGGAGCTGCCCTCCAACCTGCTGGCGCGTCTGCACAGTGTGGCCTACACCGACGGCATACCCCCGCGTGCGCGGGTCTACGCCGACAAGATACTGGAGACCCTGGAGGTGGCTGCGTGAGCGTGTTGAAGCTCAATGTAATCAACTTGGAGAAGTCCGAGTACACCGGTGGCAAGTCCACACTGTGCCCCGGCTGCGGTCACGACCAGGTCTCGAACGTCATCATCCAAGCCGCTTGGGAGAATGGCATCCCGCCGGAGGGCATCGCCAAGATGAGCGGCATCGGATGCTCCTCGAAGACGCCCGCCTACTTCTTCGGCAAGAGCCACGGGTTCAACACCGTCCACGGCAGGATGCCCTCCGTCACCACTGGGGCGAACATGGTCAACAGAAGCCTGTCATTCATCGCAGTGACCGGTGACGGCGACACCGCCAGCATCGGCATCGGGCAGTTCGTCCACGCCATCCGCAGGAACCTCGACATGGTCTACATCGTCGAGAACAACGGGGTCTACGGGCTGACCAAGGGGCAGTACAGCGCTACGGTGGAGAAGGGCTCCAGGAAGAAGAAGGGAGAGGCCAACGCGCAGCCACCGATAGACCTCTGCGCCATGGCGATAAACCTAGGCTGCAGCTTCGTCGCTCGCTCGTTCTCCGGCAGCAAGAAGCAGCTCACCGCACTGGTCCGAGCGGCCATGGGCCACCGCGGCATGGCGGTCATCGACGTCATCTCGCCGTGTGTCACCTTCTCCAACAACGACGAGTCCTACAAGTCGTACAACTACGTCAAGGCGAACGACGAGGTGCTGCACCTGCTCGACTACATCCCGCACTTCACGCCGATGGAGGAGGTCGACATCCCCGAGGGCGAGTACGAGGACATCCAGATGTTCGACGGCTCGACCCTCAGGCTCGAGACGATCGGCAGTGACCACGACCCGTCCGACGCTATGTCCGCGCTCAAGGCGATACACCAGGCAGAGCGTGAGAACAGCCACGTGACCGGTCTGCTGTACTACGAAGCGGGCCTGCAGACCGCGGACGAGGTGCTCGGCTTGACCGAGGCGCCTCTGTCCGGCCTCAGCGAGGCCGAGATGAGGCCCAGCAGGCAGAGCCTAGACGATGTCAACGCCGCCCTCCGCGCGGCCTGAGTAGCCTCTTTCGACAGTCGGATTCGTTGAAATAGCGAATCCGACTCCGTCACCCAATAGTCCCTTAGTGTAGTGGTCCATCATGTGGGGTTCTGGATCCCACGACCCTGGTTCGAATCCGGGAGGGACTACCAAAACCGCGTCACAGAGAGCGGTAGAGCAACTGTGAGACCCAGCTCACCATGATGATGACCATGAACCACCCCAAGGCGGGCTTGGCCCATCGGTTCGGCTCCTTCTTGGGTGGGAACGGGTCGATTCCGGCGTTTATCGCCTCCGCTATGATCTCGAGTTCCTCCTCGATGGTCTCAGGGGCCTTCATGTCAAACTCACGGTTCCGAAGTCGGGTCCCATCCAGATATGTAAGACTCCTCCAGTGCGGTGAATGCCACCTCGGTTCCAGACAGGTCCACCTCGAGCGAAGCGAGGTTCTCCAGTATCCTAGTGGGGCTGCTCGACTTCGGTATGGTGATAGCGCCTACATCGAAACACCACTTGATGGCGGCCTGCGCGGGCGTGCAGCCCAGCGAGGCGGCTATCTCGGATATTCCCGAATCGGCCAGTTTGTGACCGCGGGCGAGGGGGGAGTAGGCCATCACCTTCGCTCCCACGCCCTCTGTAGCCGCTCGTAGCGCCGGGCGCTGCAGCCACGGGTTGATCTCGATCTGGTTGACGGAGGGCATCACGCTCGCGTAGGACAGCATGGCGTCGAGGTGTTGTGCGCCGTAGTTGCTAACCCCGATGGAGCGGGTCCAGCCGTTGGACAGGCACTCCTCCATGCCGTGCCACACCGGGGCCCTAGCGCTGAGGTCCTTGGGTGGGGCGTGAATCAGGTACAGGTCCATGTAGTCGAGACCGAGGTTCTCGAGGCTCTGCTGGCACCTCTGAAGCGTCTCCTCATGGCTGTTGGCGTGGGGTTGTCGTAACTTTGTTACGACGAAGATGTCCTCCCTCGGGATTCCCGACTCCCTGATGGCTTGGCCCACCTCGTCCTCGTTACCGTAGGCCATCGCGGTGTCAATCAGCCTGTAGCCCTGCTCGAGCGCGTACAACACGGAGGCCTTGCACTCGCCGGGATCGCCCATAAGGTAGACTCCTAGACCGAACCGCGGCATCTCGGCCTGATGCAGCCTCTCGCCCGTGCTGGTACTGGTGTTCGCGATGGTGAACGAGTCCATGCTCTGCGAAGGTTGGATTACGTATTCAATCGTTATTGTAGCGAGGTTGAAGCGTCGCACCACGTCGAATGGATATGGGAGAGTTGCCGGAGGGGATGGATATGCCCGAATCCAAGATTACGACCCCTCATCCGTCAGCCTCCGTGATTCTCAGCAGGGAGCGTGCCGGAGGACACGAGATACTGCTGGGGCACCGCGTCTCCGAGCTTCCCGCCTTCCCTGACGTCTGGTCGTTCCCAGGTGGCGGCATCAGCAGGACCGACAGGGCTGCTGCCGAATCTCATCCGGAGTGGCTCTCCGAGAGAGGAGGGGATCGGGTCTCTGCATTCGCACTGCTGAGGGAGATGGTCGAGGAGTTGGGCGTCGCGCCTGACGGTGGCGGCGGTTTCTGCGAGGTCAGCGCAGAAGTCAGGGAACTGGTCTGTGGAGACAAGTCGGGCTGGCTGGAGTCGATGGAGTCGGGAGAACTGACCGCTGACGGATTCCACTGCGAGATGATCACCGAGCGAATCACACCTCCTCAGGCCCCTGCTCGCTTCCATAATCTGTTCTTCCACGTCCCGACTGGGGACCCTGGCGTCACCCCGTCATTCCCGCCGGGCCGCTCGGAGTTCGACGAGTTCCGATGGTGGAGACCATCTGATCTAATCGCGTCGTGGGAGGGCAACGAATTGCGGCTCCCGCCTCCCATAGTAACACTCGCACGCGACCTAGTCGAGGCCATAGAGCGCGAGGGCAACCTGCAGTCCGCGTGCGACGCCCTAGCAGCCGACCCGCCCTCTGGCCCACACAGATTCGAGTACGGTCCGGGTGTCGAGTGCATACTGATTCGAACCGCAACGCTGCCCCCGGCTACCCACACCAACTGCTACATCCTGGGAGAGAGGGGAGGAGAGCGCGTCATTGTCGATCCCGCATCTAGGGACGAGGACGGGCTCGAGGAATTGGCTCTCAAGGTGCAGGAGATACATGATGACGGGAGCTCCATCACGGCCACCATATTCACCCACAGGCACCCCGACCACGTAGGGGACTTGGGGCGCATCTCGGAAATCTACCAGGCCCCGATATGGGCCAGTCAGGAGACTCTCGCGTCAATCGCCCCCTGTGACACTGACCGCGTGCTCAGCGAGGGTAACTCGTTCATCCTAGAGGGGCCGAGCGGCGGGGTGCGCTGGGAGGTCATCGAGAGTCCGGGGCACTGCCCGGGGCAGATCTGCCTAGTCAGCGAGGCCGGCGTAGTGTCAGCGGACAACTGCTCGACCGTCGGTACCATCCTGGTGCCTTCGGGCGAGGGCGACATGGGTGCTTACATCTCTGGTCTCGAGAGGATTCGTGCCCTGAAGCCCAAGGTCCTCTTCCCTGGTCACGGACCCCTTGTCGCCAATCCGGAGAGGCTGCTGACACACTACATCGAGCACCGCAAGACGAGGCACCAGAAGGTCCTCGAGGCGGTACGAGCGGGCAACTCGGACATCCCCAGCATCGCCAGCGCGGCATACTCGGACAGCCCGGGAGCGCATCCCCTGCTGGCGCAGGACCAAGCGCTGTCTCACCTGAAGGAACTGCAGAGGTCCGGTGACGTGGAAAACGATGGCAGCGGCTACACAGCGGCATAATCCGGGTCAAGATTGAAGCACACCCGGCGACAGCACGTAACGAAACTGGGGTCTCGCGATGGCTGAAGACAAACGGTGGTGGAAGAGGGACAAGGATTCTGACTCCTCCAAAGAAGACGTCGAGGATATGCTGAATGAGGCTGAGGCCAAGCGTCTCCAACGCGAAGAGGAGTTGGCAGAGGCCGAGCACCGAGAAAAAATGGCGGAATTTACGGATCCCGCGCCCAGCACTATGGAAGAGTCAGAATCCGGTGATGGCTCCCCGGTGGAATTCATCGGACAGAGACTCGTACTGAAGCCCGATGACAATAATTGCTTCTACGTCGATGGGAGTATCGGAAATATCGGCAACATCAGGTTCCTTGTGGACACCGGAGCGAGTTACTGCTCGGTCCCGGAAAAGCTTGGCGTCAATCTCAACCTGAGGCGAGGAGAAACAGTCGAGACCTCGACAGCAGCTGGCCCGGGGATGGGGTACAGGACTACTTTGCCTAACATAACAATTGGGCAGATGACGATAAAAAACGTTGACGCGCTAATCAACCCCCTAAGGACAGGGGATTCTGAATACTGTATTCTCGGTATGACATTCCTCGAGCACATTGAGTGGAAACACGAGAACGGGATGCTGATTCTGAACCCGGATGGGGAGTCGGATGGCACCAAGGTATACGGCGACTCCGGCTCTAATCACTGGCTCCTCGAGGACCCTGGTTACACAATTCTGGCCGTTATTCTGAGTATAGGGATGTTGGCAGCGGGGGCCGTAGGATTGGGGAGTCTGGGCGAGGGTGACAAGTGGGCGTCCACTGATGCTGAGGTCGTGGATGGCACCGAGTGGTGGGAATGGGAGTACGAAATCGAAGACTGCGATGATTGGGGTTGCGATTACTGGTACGAATACGAATGTGGTGCAGATGTCAACTACGCCTACTCTGTCGGAGAGGTGGATTACACTGGGGAAGACGGAATCGATCTCGGCACTTGGGAGGACTACTGCTTGGAGATCGTCGAGTTCGAGACTTTGCCACTTGGGAGCAATGTCACGATATACTACGAAATCGAAAACCCCGGGAACAGCCAGATTAATTCTCCCACTGAGATGGCAAGCTTCTATCTCTTCTGCTCTTTGATTCAATTACTTCTGCTAGCCGTGGTCCTAGTCCTAGCCCGCTTCGACGTCAAGGCCTACTCCGGTCCCGAAGGAGGGTACTATGGTGGTGGCGGTGACGGTTGGTATGGGCCCGGATGGCACGCTCGCCCATGGTATCGCAGGCCGTGGTTCCACCACAGGCGTCACTACAGGCGATATCACAGTCACAGCCGTAGAAGAGTTGGTCGGAGTTCCTCAAGAGGCGGTAGTCGAAGGTCAAGTGGCGGTAGTCGAAGGTCAAGTGGCGGTAGAAGCAGGTCTGGCGGTCGCCGAAGGTGATCCTCGACCCAAGAATGAAATCCACCCATCCCTCTAGGCCAATTTGATGGAAGAAATGTGGAGCGGTGCGCCCGAACTCCTCGGAGCAAGTTCCGAAGAGCTCTGGGTGGCAGTCTCGGCGACTGTGTCCGTACGAGTGCTCAGATGGTCTCCCGATGAGCAGTTAGCGGCCTCTTTGAGCCCAGTTGTGTTCGTACCCGGCTGGGGCTCGGTCTTCGAGGGCTGGCGCCCACTACTGACCGAATGGGCCACACGCCGTCCGATAGTGTACATCGAAACTCGGGAGAAGAAGAGCGCGCGCATAGCCCACAAGGTGGGTCGGGGGGACTTCGAGATGCGTCACCATGGCGATGACGTCGCTGCTGTCCTCGCCCATCTGGGAATCAGCTCCACCGAGGTGGACTGGTTCTCATCATCACTGGGCTCGACCCTTCTCATAGACGCCTATCAGAGCGGAGTCCTCGGGGGGCGCTCGTCGATCCTGCTTGCGCCTAACGATGACTTCCCGTTCCCGCTCTGGTCCAGGATACTCCTCAATGTGCCCCTTCCAAAGGCAATCTACCCAGCACTGGTGCGATTCGCAGTCTGGATCGTAGAACGGAGGACCGATGAGGAGGGACAGCGGATCCGCTATCGCAGGTCGCTGCTCTCCCAGGACCTTGAGAGGCTGTTGCTTTCCGCCCGTGCGAACATCAGATACAGCCTGCCGCGCGACCTTTCGGGCGTAACTGTGCCGTGCGCGGTGATGACCGCGCCATCCGACACCCTGCACGACGTGGAAAAGGTCCTCGACATCGTCGACAGGCTGCCAGATGCGGTCCACATCGAGCTCCCTAGCAATCAGTACGCACACGAGGCCGGTGCGCTGGTCGAAATCGAAGAATTTCAGTCCTCGGCAGGGAATTAGCGAGTTTTCGCGAAGCGATTGCCTGATGAAGGGCAGCCGAGCCGGCCGGGATGAGCAGTATGCGTGAGCAGTCCTCCTCGTTCGATGTCGCACGCATCGTGCGTGAGCTTTCCGAGTTGATTGGCACACATGCACGCAAGGCGTACCAACCGCACTACGAACAGGTGGTCCTGAGGCTGAAACCGAAGGGGAAGCCATCAACTGATTTGGTCATCGTAAGAGGGAGGAGGGTATACACCTCGAATCGCGACCGCCCGATGCCATCGAACCCATCCCCGTTCGCCATGGTCCTGCGCAAGCACCTCAACAATTCGAGATTCATCGCTGTCAGACAATATGGCTTCGATCGGGTCATCGAACTGACCTTCGAGCACGGAGGCGGGCGGCTCAAACTAGTCATCGAGCTGTTCCGCGATGGAAATGTACTGCTGCTCGATGATGAAGGGGTAATCATCCAACCACTGACGCATGCCAAGTATGCCAGTCGAACACTCAAGAGAGGGGTCTCCTACACCCCCCCTCCAGAGACCTTTGACCCGCGCCAGATGGACCGTGCAGCCCTCGACGAGCTGCTTGACGGCAGTGAGCACAATCTAATCCGTACCCTAGCCGCCCGCGCCAACTTCGGGCGCGTTTACGGCAGCACGGCGTGCTCCGTAGCCGGGCTGGAGGAGAAGATGGATGCAAACTCCCTCGATTCCGAGCAGCGTGATGCGCTGGAGCAGGCAATCCGATCGATGCTTGATGGGCTCTCCGCAGGTACCGGCGCGATGATGTGGATGAGCGACGCGGAGGCTATGGCGGCCTGGAATACGGCCGACAACGAGGCCGACAGGGACGCTGCTGCAGCCGGGATCTCCGAGATCGCCCCGATTGACCTCTCATACACGGATGCAGAGGCGATAGTCGAAGTCGGCTCGCTCTCGCTGGCCTACGATGCCGTCTTCGGATCACATGACGCTGCTGCCTTCATCCGCCGCGAGGAGGAGCGTTTGGTTGATTCCGGCGAGGATGAGGGCGAGAGGCAGGCCAAACTCGACCGTCGGGCGTCACAGCAGAGGGGGGCCATAGACAGGTTCCACGAGCGTGCGGCCATCACACAGGAGCTGGGCAAGGCCATCCAGGACAGCTGGGAGCATGTCGAATCAATCCTGACTCAATTCAACGCAGCTGTCGAGTCGGAGAGTTGGCAGAGTGTCGAAGGCAAGATAGTGGATGTGCCGTGGATTGACAGCGTCAACCCCGTCAAGCGCACCATAGTCGCCTACCTCCCCGACGAGGAGGGTGAGCCCGGTGCCAGCATAACGCTAGAAGTGGCTAGCACCGTGCACCAGAACGCGCAGCGCTACTTCGAGGAGGCGCGTTCACAGAAGAACAAGGCCAAGGGCGCTCAAGCCGCTCTGGCTGGTACCGAACAGGCTCGCGAGAAGGCCGAGAAGCGTGCCGCCAAGGAAGCAGCCGCAGGAAGGTTGCGAGGTAGGCAGAGGAGCAGGCGCTTCTGGTTCGAGAAGCATCGCTGGGCCATGCTCTCGGGCGGGCATCTTCTCATCGGCGGAAGAGACGCGAAGGGCAACGATACCGTCGTACGCAAGCACTTGGGCTCCAACGACCTGTACTTCCACGCCGATCTACACGGAGCGCCCTCATGCTCGCTCAAGCTCAAGGACGGCTTGGCTCAGAACCAGAACCCGTCTGAGAACATCCCTGTCGGTGTCTCGTCAATGCAAGTCGTTCAGAATCTCGGAGAAGGCCTTGAAGACGCTAGAGAGTTTCCCGAATCGTTGCATTCAGAGGCCGCTCAAGTCGCAGTCTGCTGGTCCAGGGCTTGGGGGAGCGGGGGTGCTGCTGCTACTGCATTCCATGTCCGCCCCAGTCAAGTCTCAAAGACCACAGAGACCGGCGAGTCGCTCGCCCGGGGCTCATTCGTCGTTCGCGGGCAGAGGAACTGGCACCGCAACCTGCCCCTGGAGCTCGCCATCGGGATGGCGGTTGTGAATGGTGTCCCGATGCCGGTCTCGGGCACTCCTGCCACGATCTCGGAGAACTTCGAGCGTTGGGCCAAGGTCTTGCCAGGGCGCGAGAAGAAGGAGAGCGTCGCCAATCGGGTTTCGAAAGCGACCGGGCTCGCTCAGGACGATCTGCTATCCTGCCTGCCGCCCGGGAACTGCTCGATAGAGGACCACGGACTCATTCAGCCCTGATTATGAGCTCGCCACTCGGGCGCGGTTATCGCGTATAGGGCGCTATCGACGTAGTGGTCGTACAGCCACTCTCTGTCCTTCGTGATGCCCTCAAGTCGCATCCCGAGTCTCTCGGCGATTGCACGGCTGGCGAAGTTTTCGGTGGCCGCCTCTAGCACGAAGCGATGAAGCCCGAGATCGTCGAAGCAGTGGTCCATGAGTCGGCCGCAGCATCGAGTGACGATGCCCTGCCCGGTGAACTCCTCCGATAGCCAGTAGCCAACTCCGCATCCCCGGTTGCCGCGGTCTATCCAGTTCAGACTCATACCGCCGATGAATCGGCCATCGAGACGAATCGCGTAGTTGACGCCTTCGCCTTTCCTGTACTCCTCCAAAAGTCCACTGATGAACACCGTCTCGTCATCAGGGCTGTTGGTGTTGTCCAGCCAAGGCAGCCACTCCCTGAGGTACTCGCGATCGGCATCTACCACAGCGAACATCTCCTCAGCCTCTTCGGGCATGGTCTGACGAAGCTCGAGGCTTTCATCGACCATCAAGACGGGAATAGGGAGGCGCCTGTCGCCAGAAGGCGCCATAGGTCCTCCGCACCTCCCAGACATGGTATTTCGGATTACTCCGGGCTTTAGGAGGTTCGTGTTCGGCGACAATGCTTCAAGCGTGGGCCATCAGGGGGCCACATGGGTGAGGGAGATCACGGCAACCGAACCTATGCGGATTTCCTGCGGTTGCACGAACTGCTGGAGCTCCAAAGCGAGGAGCGTGGCATCAATTCGGACGAGATGCACTTCATCATCGTACACCAGACCTTCGAGCTGTGGTTCAAACAGGTGATTCGCGAGTTGTCCGAGGCTCGCGACATACTCGGTCAGGCCCCGGTGCCTGAAGACGACATACCCCGGGCCGTCGACCACCTCGGTCGCACGACTGAGATCTTCCGCCTTATGGCCAATCAGTGGACGGTCCTCGAGACCCTGACACCTCAGGGCTTCCTCGCTTTCAGAGACGAGCTCGGCTCGGCCTCAGGCTTCGAGTCATTCCAGATGCGCGAGTTCGAGATACTTCTCGGTCTCGAGAACGAAGATCGAATCGGCGGGATGGATCCCATCTCAAGTTTCAGGCGCATGGCCGAGGGGGACGAACGGGGCGCTGCTACACTCGCTCGTCTCGAGGAGGCGTTGTCTCGGCCCTCCCTCTACGAGTCTCTGATGAATTGGGTGGAGCGTACACCAATCATGGGCTCCACATACGGCAGCGATGGTGATGACGGGGCCGTGAGGGACTATGTCGAATCGCATCTGGAATCGCACAGGTCGATTGGTGAGGCTGCATCAAAGAGGGCGTCCGGATGGGGTGCCGGCGACCCTGGGAAGATGGCTGCTAGGATAGCTGCGTCCCACGAGGGCGCCGTGTCGTTCTTGATGCCTGAAGGGGATGTCAGCCGAGCCCGTGCTGGGCTGCTGTTCATCGAGTCCTACCGCGAGTTGCCACTACTGACCTGGCCACGCAAGCTGATTGACGCGATTGTCGAATTGGAAGAGTCCATGGTCAAGTGGAGGCACGCTCACGCCCGCATGGTCGAGAGAATCATGGGCAGGCGCATCGGCACAGGTGGGACCAGCGGTGTCGACTATCTCGATGCGACATCGCAATATCGCATTTTCAAGGATCTCTGGGCAGTTAGGACCATCCTGATCAAGCCGCAGGAACGCCCACCCCTGCAGAATGCTGAGTTCTACGGCTACAACGCCGATTCGTGATTGCGGAGGGGCCGCTTCAATCGGACCATTGAAGGTCGCCTCGCCTCTCGAGCAGGTCATGCCGCAAGCGGTCATATGTGCCTACGCGCGAACCCCCTTCGGCAAGTATCACGGGGCGCTTTCAGGATACAGCGCGACCGAACTCGGCGCGATGGCTGTGAAGGAATTGCTCGAGCGCGCTGGGATAGCCCCCGGCAGCGGCCTCATCGACCAAGTCTACATGGGGCACGTCCTGCAGACCGGAGCCGGTCAGGCACCGGCCCGACAGGCCGCGATGAACGCGGGTCTGCCTGTCACGACACCTTGCACCACCATCAACAAGGTCTGCGGCTCCAGCCTCAAGGCTGCTATGATCGCTGCGACCGAGATCCGTGCGGGTGTCTCTAACATGGTCGTCGCAGGCGGCATGGAATCAATGAGCAACGCACCTCATTTTGTCCGGGGCGCGAGACGCGGCGCTGACGTATCGTATGCCGCATTGGAGTCCGTCCTCGTTCATGATGGGCTCGTGGACGCTTACACAGGCGAAGCGATGGGCAACACTGGCGAGACCATAGCCGGTGAGCACGGCATCACACGCGAGCAATCAGACGCTTTCGCAGTCCGCTCTCATGCACTAGCGAACAAGGCCTGGGACGAAGGCTGGCTGGACAAGGAGGTTTTTGCCGTTGGCGGGCTCTCCCGCGACGAGGGAATTCGCCCGGACTCGAGCATGGACTCGCTCGCGGACCTTCGCACTGTCTTCAGGGACGACGGGCAAGTCACGGCCGGCAATTCAAGCCAGGTCTCGGACGGAGCCTCAGCGATACTGATCGCATCTGAGGAAGCAGCAGCTGAGCACGGGCTTCCCGTACTCGCTAGGATAGTCGACTTTGCTACCTCGGGGGTCGAGTCGCACAGAGTCATGTCGGCACCCATCCCGACGGTTGGCAAGCTCCTCGAGAGGAACGGCATGGGCATGGACGACATCGACATTCTCGAGCACAACGAGGCCTTTGCAGCCGCCTCGTGCGCTATCCAGATGGTGCTTGGTGTACCAGAAGACCGATTCAACCCTCATGGAGGAGCGGTGGCGTTAGGGCATCCGCTCGGAGCCACCGGAACGCGCTGCCTGATGACCCTGGTCAACGCCATGGAGCGCACCGAGGGACACCGTGGAATCGTGACGATATGCCTCGGTGGTGGCAACGCCGTTGCCATGATGGTAGAGCGTGATTGAGTCGGGAACACGCCCCCCTTGGGGGCGGTTCACGGTCATAGCCCTTATTTGGGGGTCGTCGGTCGCCCGGCCGATGGTTAAGGCCGCGAGAACCCACACGCGCTTCGAGAAGGCACGGATCATCGGTGCTAGAGCACTGCAAATCAGCATGGGTGCGCCGCTGTTCGTCACCGAGGACGAACTGCGCCAGCACTTCAGCGACGAACTGATTCAACTCTACGGTGTCGACGAGGCCAAGTGGAGGGTCGTCCTAGACCCGAACAAGATAGCGATGCTCGAGTACGAGCAGGACAGGATCCCCATCGACGTCGAGCCGCACAATGATGGCGTTTGAAGCCCCGGATCGATTCGGGCAAGTCTATTTGTCGAATCGCCGAGGCCCTATCAGGAGTGATTCTGCTTGCTCGACAGGATACAAGTCAAGCAGTTAACGGGTGCCTTGATTGTAGTCACCTTCCTGATTATCGCATTGGGTGGAGTAGTTCGAATCTACGACGCAGGCGAGTCCTGCCCTGACTGGCCGACGTGCTTCGGAACATGGGGCTTCGACATCTCTGAGGCCGAGCAGGCGGCTTGGTACGAGGCTAATCCTGATGAAGTCGACTCACGGGGGGCCGGTCACAGGTACACGACCTTTCAGATATTCACCGAGTGGGCCCACCGGCTACTGGCGGGGGTTGTTCTGGGCCCGCTTGTGCTTCTCAACTGGCTGCTGGTCAGGCGCGAGGAAGAGCTAGGCTCGCAAGCCAAGCTCGCCTCGAGCGTCGCGGTGGCTCTGATTGTCTGGCAGGGCGCAGTGGGCTGGCTGACCGTGAGGATGGATAACGAACACTGGAGCGTGGCTTTGCATCTGGGCTCGGCCCTCGCTTTCATGCTCAGCCTGATATGGCTCTGGCTGGCGGCTGCAAGAGACCGAGGGGAGCAACCCGAATGGGCCACATTCGACCCAGTACTGGCAGCCAGATGGAGAAACAGACTGGCTTGGATTTCTGCGGCCACTCTGTTCACGCTTTTCTCTGGAGCCTTCGTCTCGACAACCGCAGGTGCGAACACCAGTTGCGGAGTGAACGGGCTGTATGACTCGTGGCCTCTATGCCATGGGGAATTTCTACCGTCCATCCATGACTGGGTAATGCAGTCGCAGGTGATTCACCGGTGGCTGGTTGTGGCTGTCGAAGTCGCCCTGCTGGCAGCGTCCTACATAATCTGGAAGGAGAAGGAGGGCGGGCAGTGCGGCAGCACCTTGTGCAAGTTGATCTGGGGCGCGACCGGACTGTATCTGGTAAACATCGGTATCGGGGCCTCTTACATCCTGTCATGGGACATGACGGACGGTTACCTCGAGTATCTCTCTCTGGTTCACCTTATGCTGGCCTCGCTGACATTCCTCGTGCTCGCCACGGCTTGGCTCGGCTCGACGATAGCGCTCAATGAGAGGGGTTCGTGATGGGCGTTCTGGGCCCGTATCTCGAATTAACCAAACCTAGAGTGGTCGTGCTGCTCCAGATTACCGCGCTCTGTGCCGTACTCGTGCACGACATGCTCGATTCCGGTCTGAGCACGACTTCGGGAGAAACGATGCTAATCGTCTTCGTCGGCGGATACCTGAGCGCCGGAGGCGCGAATGCGGTCAACATGTGGTACGACCGGGACATCGACCCCAAGATGTCGCGAACTGCTGCTAGGCCAGTTCCATCGGGAGCCGTTCCTGCCAACGCGGCACTGGGGTTTGGAATCGCCCTGTCGATGCTCGGGGTGGCGTGGTTCGTTCTTCTTGCTAACCAAGTAGCCGCATTCTGGTCAGCCTTCAGCATCCTGTTCTATGTCTTCGTCTACAGTATCTGGCTCAAGCGCAGGACACCACAGAACATCGTCATCGGCGGCATAGCCGGCTCGACACCACCCGTCATCGGCTGGGCCGCCGCGGAGGGAGACCTGTCGCTTGCGACGAACTCACTGGATTCGCTAATCGGTTCCGTCTTGGACCTCGGCAGCCTGATGCCGTGGTTCATGTTCCTGCTGATCTTCCTGTGGACCCCTCCACATTTCTGGGCCCTCGCCCTGTATCGCTCCAAGGAGTACGGGAGCGCAGGAATTCCGATGATGCCCAACGTGAAGGGCGGTGAGAGGACGATACGAGAGATGAAGATCTACGCTCTCCTTCTGATAGCCCTGTCTGTCGCTGCCCCAATGAGCTACGGCGGCTTGGATAAGGGGGATGCTATCTACCACATCCTCGGATGGACCGTGGTCGGACTTAGCATCTGGTACGCCTCCACCGTCTGGAGGATAGACCTCGGCGAGCAGCCCGACCATACCGGGAGGATTCCGAGCGCTGCTCGCTCGTTCTTCGTCTCGATTCTGTACCTAGCGATGATGTTCGTGGTACTGGTCACCGCGAGTTTCGGCCTGGGAGGAGCGTTGGTGGGCGCAGTTCTAGCACTGGCGGCCATCGCTCGCAGCGAGACTCGGACGAAGGCCTGAACTCCCCGATGGCTTCAAACACCGAGCGTGCCATGGGCACTGCGTCGTAAAGCGAGGTGAGGCAATGGATGAGCAGGACCTGATTTACGATTGGAACGAGATAGACTACGAAATCAAGCGTGACGAGTCGGGGCACCCGCACGAGCTGTGGTTCGACGACGAGACCCTGCGCGACGGTCTGCAGAGCCCCAGTGCACGCAATCCGACGATAGAGCAGAAAATCGAACTCGTCGACTTCATGGAAAGTCTGGGTATTCAGAAGGTGGACCTAGGGCTGCCTGGCGCCGGTCCGTTCCACATAGGTCACATCGACGCCATGCTCTCGCACATGGGTGAAAACGAGTATGCACTGCGACCGGGCTGCGCCGTACGCACGGTAGTCAGCGACATCGAGCCTCTCGTAGACCTCCAGGCCAAGCATGAACGGCAGATACAGGCCAGCGCCTTCCTAGGGACCAGTCCGATCCGCCAGTATGCGGAGGGCTGGACGATGGAGAAAATCCTCTCGACTGCGGAGAAAGCCGTCTCCTTCGCAGTCGACAACGACATCCCCGTGATGTTCGTCACCGAGGATACCACTCGCAGCAAACCCGGTGAAATCAAAGAGGTCTACACCAGAGCACTGGAACTCGGCGCCGACAGGATATGTGTGTGTGACACATGCGGTCATGTCACCCCCAACGGCGTCCACAAACTGCTCGCGTTCATCCAAGACGAGGTGATCCCCGACGCGGGGGTGAAGCGCCGTGACATCGAAGTCAATTGGCACGGACACCAAGACCGCGGTCTAGGAGTCGCCAACAACCTCGCAGCCTACGAAGCAGGCGCGGACGTCATCCATGGCACCGCCCTAGGAATCGGTGAGAGGGCTGGGAACGCGCCTCTCGACCAGACTCTGGTCAATCTGAGCCTGATGGGGGTCATCAGCAATGATTTGAGGGCCTTGAACGAGTACATGCGCAAGGCGCACGAGTATGTCGAGGTCGCTCTGCCGAGGAACTATCCGGTATTCGGCAAGGATGCGTTCGAAACCGGCACAGGGGTCCATGCATCGGCGGTGATCAAGGCGATGAAGAAGGGCGACCACTGGCTGGCAGACCGTGTGTACTCCGGAGTCCCTGCAGCCGATTACGGA
>JAKUUO010000022.1:0-14455 GCA_022448665.1 Candidatus Thalassarchaeum betae
GGTCGAGGCCTGCTGCCTGACGTTGCCGTTGACTGAGAGATAGATCTCAACCGGCCGCGGGTCCCAAGCAGTCCAGGTCCCGAGCACTCCCGAGCCGGCGAACCCCTTGCCCTCGAGCCACGGCCAACCTTTCTTCTTGGCCAGCGTCTGACGGGTCCTGTTGGTGGTGTCGTTGCCAACGCACATCTCCACCGGCCCTAGGTCCTCGCCGAGCCGGATTACCAACTCCACCTCGTGGTCGATGTGGTCCTCGGCTGAGCTCAGGGCGACCACGTTGTTGCCGTCCGCGTCTGCCTCGACGAGAGCGGTCGGCGGCATCAGGAAGAATCTCGGGTAGTCGGTGATGTCACCGTAGATCTCCTTGGCGTGCCCAACATAGTTGCGGAACACCGCCCAGCCGACTCCCACACGCCTCCCAAAAGCCTCAATCCCATTATCACATCGTTGCCCAACTAAGCAGGTTGAAGGCTCCCCTTCGGCCGAGAAGCGACGATGGCAGAGGACCCGTACCGCGTTCTGGGCGTCTCGAGCGATGCTACAGACGCGGAGATCAAGCGAGCCTACCGAAAACTCGCCCGCCAGCACCATCCGGACCGCAATCCGGGTGATGCGGCGGCCGAGGAGCGGTTCAAGGCGATACAGGCATCCTACGAAGCCATAGGCACGGTCGAGGTACGCCGGGAGCATGACCAGCGCCGTCGCATGGAGGAGATGTTCGGAGGGGGGGGCTTTCAGGGCAATCCGTCCGGAGGAGGCTTCGGCGGGGTCGACCTAGGGGACATCATCTCTCAGTTCATGGGTGGGCGCGGAACGGCGGCTCCCGGATTCAATTTCAACTTCGGGCAGGGCTTCGAAGGCAGACAGACTCAGCAGCCCAAGAGCGAGCCCACCGAGCCTTCGAGGGGTGCGGACATAGAGGCCGGGCTGGACATATCTCTCGAGCAGGCCTCAGATGGAACTGAGATTAGGTTCAGTCATCGCAGGCTGAAGCTCTGCGACAAGTGCAGGGGCTCGAGCTTCGGAACCTCGAAGCGCTGCGCCCCCTGCAACGGAACCGGGGTTGAGACCAAGGGCAGCACGCTCACAGTGAAGGTACCGCCGAACGCTAGCCACGGGCAACTCCTCCGATTGAAGAAAATGGGTCACGAGCATCCGCAGGGTGAGCCCGGGGACCTTCTCATCACGCTGAGGCTCGATGCTGAGGAGGGCCGCCGCTGGGAGGAAGGGAGGCTGGTTCAGGAAGTCCCTATACCAATCACCACCCTGTTGCTTGGAGGCAAGGTCAGAATCAGCACACCAGTCGGCAAACGGGTTCAGATCGACGTGCCTGAGGGGACCAGGATAGGGGACCGCCGGCGACTGCAGGGTCACGGCCACTCTGGAGGCCCATTGGATATCGAGTTCACACTCGCTGAGCCGGACAAACTGACCAAGGCCCAGCGTGACGCCCTAGACAGCCTGCGTGAAAGCGGTCTGTGACTCTCGCACAACCAATGAAATACCCATCTTGCGCGAGCCCGCGCCATGAGGGACTTCGCCCACGTGGCTGACTTCCTCGTCCCGAGGCGCAAACAGGCCCACCTAGCCATCCTCCTTCTGTCCTTGCTGATGCTTCCGGGAATATCAGCCACATTCAGCCCCATAGACATCGAGTCGTACGACCTCGAGTCGCCAGAGCTCGATGCCAACGAGGTCCTCAGGGAGGAGTTCTCCTCGGCCGGAAACATCTGGGCCTTCGGGGTCTATATCCGGGACTCAGGGCAATTCGGCGAGCCCGACTCCGACGTCAGCATGATTGCTGACTACACCGGTGAAGGACAGGGCGTGGTCGAGCCTGAGGGCGGCATACTCAACCTCACGGTGCTGAGGGAGATCGACGCCAAGGCCGAGTACCTCAGGCAGCACGAGATTTCCGAGTTCTACCTCTCGTTCGCCTCTCAGATAACCGGCGAACCGGCGGTGGGCATCATAGACCTCGCAATGGACTTCAGGGCTTTCATGTCGGGCCAATCCGCCCTGACGAGCCTCAGAATCGATCCAGAGACCCTGACCATGGCGCCGCCGTCCACCAACTGGACCGACTGTGGCGTCCTCGAGTGCCTCTCATTCGACGACGAGAACCTCACTCAAGCCCACATCGACCTAGCCGCACACAGGTTGGCCAACCACAGCGCCGGAGACTTCCTCAGACTTCTTTCTAACGACCGGGCTTTCACCCCGGACCCCTCCAGCCCGGTGATTGGACCGTACGGGCATCAGCTGTTTGAGGACGGCACGATAACCTCGGAGCAGTGGGGGCCCGGACGCTGGTCCGCTTCGGCGGCATGGATGCTCGTCAACTTCGACAGGGAGGCGATGCAGAGCAACGGTTGGACATTCTCCTGGCTGAACGCCAGCTCGGATTTCGGATACGAGTGGGACGGAGTCACACTGGAGACCAAGCCGGTGCACAACTCGGTCGAGCACTGCCGCGAGAGCGCTCTGGCTGGAGAGGCCCCCTGCGCGGTGGAATGGCTCTACTTGGCCCTCGAGGAGGACCTGAGGGCCACTGATGACATGGTCGTCACCCTGATGCTCGCAGAGGGCGTCAACGTCGAGGTCAACCGCGAGCTGCTGTCCAGCGCCTATCTGATTGCCATCATGGCAGTGGTGGTGACCATCCTGCTATGGCTCAGTCTGAGGAGGGCGTCCGATGTGGCCATCGTGGCAGTCGGTCTGGTACTGTCACTGCTGTGGATGCAGGGCCTCATTGGGTGGGCAATCATCTTGGGACAGAGATACGGGATGGAAGTGATATTCCGCTCGCAGTTCTCCAACCTCCTGCCGATTCTGGTCTTGGCACTGGGCATAGATGACAGTCTGCACGCGCTGCACAGGTACAAGGAGGAAAGGAGGGAGGGAGCCAGTCCCGAGCAGGCCGTTCACACTTCCATCAGCAGAGTAGGTCGGGCCATACTGCTGACCTCTACGACCACCATCGTCGCGTTCATGGCCAACATGACCTCAAACATAGCCGCACTGCGCTCCTTCGGCATAGAGGCCGGTCTCGGGGTGCTGTCTGCATTCATCCTGACCGGTCTCTGGGTCCCACTAGTCCGCTACGATTTCGATCTGTGGATGGAGTCCAGAGGGAAGCTGCAGGAGGAGAAGGAGGGCCTTGTTCACATGGTCCCACAATCGTGGCTGGCCGGAGTCACCACCACCTCAGCAAGGCATGCTCCAGTGGTCGCCGCACTGACCATCCTGATCACCGCGATGGCCGTTCCTATGATGTTCTCTCTGGAGGGCGACTTCCAAGTCGAGGACTTCATAGAGAGCGAATCCGACCTCGCTCTTGGAATCGGCCTGATCAACGAGCGTTTCAGCGACGAAGGCGAGCCCGGATTCATACTGGTCGAGGGCGATATAGCGAATCCAAAGGTGATAGCCGCCTTCGGCGAGTTCCGCAGCAACGTGAACTCGCACGGGCCTGAGGACTCGGACCAGATCTCCCGACTCCCTACAGGAGAGGTTGAGATGATCGCCATCGACGGCATACTCGGCTTCGCCAAGGCCGCAATGGCATGGAACAACACCTCATTCGTTGAGGCGGGATGGAACCCATCGGCCGAGGATGGAGGAGTCGGCTGCGACAAGGACGTCCTCGGCCTGCCTTCACTGGATGACAGGCAGTGCCTGATATTCCTCTTCGGCTTCGTGCTGACTCGCGGAGTCCCCGAGAGCGGCGGCTATCCCCCACTGCCTCCTTCCATAGTCGCTGAGTACATCCATGCAGCCGAGGAGTTGGACTACGAGCGACCATGGCTCACCGTCTCTGGGGAGGTACCTCACTACCCACGCGCCTCGATGCGATACGGCATCTCTAGCCCCGAGCAGTTCGCCTTGGTTGAGCCGGCCCTGGCTCAACTGGAGCAGGACATGGCTCCGTTGCAGGAGCTCGCGAGGAATCCTCTCAGGGAGCGCGGCAAAATCTCCTCTGCCGACGAGGAGTACCCGATCACATGGGCGATACCGACCGGCGAACCGGTCATCAGGTTCGTCGCCGCTAACTCGATGCAGGAAGAGATGCAGGGGACCCTGCTGCTGGGGGTAGTGTTCTGCACCATCACCCTGTGGTGGGGCTTCCGGGAGGAGACCTCTGTGAGCCAGCGATGGCAGGAGGGGATGCAGGACCGCGCTGATTTCACTCGCAGAGTTGGGTCGACGGTCGTAGTTTCCGGAGTAATCACCTATTTCTTGCTCGGAACTGGTTACGCGTTGGCCTTCGCAACCCTCGCTCTGGTCCTCTCCATTCTCTGGGGCACCATGCCCTTCTTCATCGCCGCAGTGACCACCGGTCCAATTTTTGTCGTCATCGTCTGGCTGTACGCCTTGATTGCACTGGCTGGCTACGGACTCAACATGATCACCGTCGCAATCGCCGCAATGTCCCTCGGAGTGGGCATAGACTACGTCATCCACCTCATCGAGCGCTATCGCGAGGAGCGTGAGAAGGGGACTACGCCGCACCTCTCACTCGCCGCTGTGGGCAGCGCCTCGGGCCTCGCACTCTTCGGCTCCGCCGTGTCGGACATCGCCGGGTTCCTGGTAATCAACCAGTCCAAGATGGGCTTCTTCTCAACCTTCGGACTGTTCTGTGCCATCATGATCGGACTCTCCCTGATTGCCAGCATGGTTCTCACACCCGCAGTATTGGGCCTGCTTCATCGAAAATCACTGGTTTCTGAGTATTCTTAGTTCCCATATGCATCAAACAAATATTAGCAGTTGATGATAGATATTTTATGGAAAAAACGGTTGCCTGAAATCATGGTGTTCGAATGCAACATAGACGCGAGAGGTAAGGCGTACCGCCTCAAGCTCGGAATTATGGGAGTCACAGTTGGCTTTGTATTGGCAGCAGCCTTCTACTTAGCAGGAATCGAGTTCCAGCGAGTCCTTTGGATAATTCCTATGGCAATCATAGGTGGAGGGGCATTTTCTATTTTTGAAGCCCAGACTGGGTGGTGCGCAGTACGAGCACTGGGATTCCGAACCCCCTTGTGAGAGAAACATCATGTCGAGAAACACTCTGACCGACTTGGAGCGCGGCGACGAGGACTGCATACTCCGATTTGCCGACGGAGCCGCATTCAGGGTCAGCTACCTGTCGATACGCTGCCGCTGTCAGTGTGCCAAATGCAAGCCCCGTCAGGAGAACGAGCAGAGGCAGTTGGAACTCGAGGAGGAGGTCGCGAGGCTACGGATGGAGAAGCCCAGGGCCGAACCGGTCGGTCGCTATGGAATCAGGTTCGATTGGCCGACTGGATGCTCCAGCGGGATACATACCTTCAGTCATCTGAGAAGCGTCGCCGAAGAGTCCGGAAAGTCTCTCTGAACAACCAATTTCGAGCCCGAAGGAGTCAAAGGTGAGCCTCTGGTGGCGCATTCATCGAAGACACGGGTGCCCCCCATGGCTTCGGTGGTGATCCGATGAAGTGGGACAGCCCTGAGGCAGGCGAGCAGGAACTCGATGAGGAGGACGAGTGGCAGCTCTACGCCAGCGCTGGATATGCTTCTGCCGAAGTCATTGTCGAGGCCGATGAAACCGAAGAGGAGGAGGAGAAGATTTGGTTCGACGGCGACGACCTAGAGCTCAACGGCGCTTCGATAGACTGGGACGCGCCTCCCTGCCCCGCGCCACTCGGAATCGCACACATCATCAAGATAGGAGCCTGTGACCACTGCTTGCACAGGCTGGCCGGTCGCAGGACCGAGGCCCCAGGAGCGCCGGGGGGCGAGGAAATCCGCAGTGCAGCACACGCCAGAGACACGGAGTTAGCAAAAATCGAGACTCCTGACCTATGTCCTCTCTGTGAGAATCTGTTCGACGACGTCGGCAACATCGTCAGTAGAGTCGTCGAATCCACTGAGGGAATCGAGTACGCCTCCATCCAGTTCGGTATCCACATGCCCAAGGATCTCATCCAGGAGGAGGACCGCATCCGCAGCAGGAACGGAGCACCCGCTTCAAGACCCCTTAAGGCGGCTTTCGTCGATGCCATCCAGAACGAGTTATCCGCGCACATGCCCGATGTCAAGTTCGTCAAGGAGATACCTGACCTGATGATACTGGTCGACGGTCTGACGCTGCGGATTGACGTCGATGTCAGACCGGTTTTCCTCTACAGCAGGTACCGCAAACTCAGTCGTGAGATTCCACAGACCCGCTGGCCTTGCAGAGCCTGCAGGGGCAGGGCTGATGGCTGTGAGTCCTGCGAAGGCACTGGACTCCAGTACCTCGACTCGGTGCAGGACCTCATCGGCGAGCCAATTCGCATCACCCTCGATGCCGAGGACACCTCCTTCCACGGTATGGGTCGCGAGGACATCGATGTCAGGTGCCTCGGAACCGGTCGCCCCTTCATCCTCGAGATTAAGAATCCAAAGGTCCGCGAGACCGACCTCGAGGAACTAGTCTCGAAAGTCAACGAGAACGCCGACGGCAAGGTCGAGCTCGACTCACTGAGATGGTCCAAGCGGGGCGATGTGAGCAAGGTCAAGGAAACCCGCTCCGAGAAGTCATACACCATCCGATTCAAGGTCGACGACATCCCCGAGGAGGACACCGTCATCGAGTCCGTCTCCAGCCTCTCCGGAGCCGTGTTGGAGCAGGAGACTCCTAAGCGGGTCTCACATCGCAGGGCAGCGAAAACCCGCAAGAGGAAGATAGTCTCCATCAGCGATGTATCTGTCGATGGCGACGAGGTCCAGATGACGCTGCGCTGCGAGGCCGGGACCTACATCAAGGAACTCATCCACTCAGATGAGGGCAGGACCATCCCGTCGGTGAGTGGCGTGCTTGAGAGGGATTGTGAGGTCATTTGGCTCGACGTCGAGGGTATTCACGCTGACTGAGCGCAGAACCGAATCCGAGCCCTTAAGAAGAATCGGCAGGTCGAACGCTCCGCGACCTATGGTCGAATGGTGATAATATGGCAACTAGGACCCATGGCTCACGCCAAGGCACTCGCAGCATTCTCAAGAAGAAGAAGGCCGACCGCAGCCGTGTTTTCATCAATCGAGTGATGCACCCCTATTCCGAGGGTGACAGCGTCGCAATCGTTCTTGACGGAGCTCAGCAGAAGGGCATGCCACACCGCCGCTTCCAAGGCAAGACTGGAGTCATCTCGGGGACACAAGGACGAGCGTACATCGTCACTGTCTCTGACGGCAACATGCAAAAGACGGTCGTGGCCCGCCCCGAGCACCTCAGGCCAATGGAGTGAGTGATTCAGATGGCAGAGCGAGAATACGTTGACTTCGCCTCAGTCCGTGACCTGCTTCTAGAGGCGAACGAGCGCCGAGGCGAACTGTCCTACGAGCAGCAAATGGCACTCGGTCACGCTGAATGGGCAGCCAGTGCGAACCGCGGCGGCATTAAGACCGATCCTGAGGTTTTCAGCACTCTGCGTGACACACTCATGGAGAATGAGAAGCTCTCCGCTCACCCCGAGATTTGTGCCAAGTTGGCCGAACTAAATCCCATGGCTGTAGCGGATGTCAGGGTAATCATCGCAAGCAAGAGGATTGCGATGGACACATCAGAGATTGAGGAAATCGTCAACATCATCCGTCAGCACGTACTCTGAACCCGTCGTTTTGGGATATTTTCTGCAACAATTCCATTCAAGGGGGGGAACCGTTCTGTACAACTCGAGGGATATGCAACCTGGAGACCGGAGTGAGCCAGAGGAGGATGGCCCCGAGCCGTTCGACTCCGAGACTCACCTCAGGATACTAGACGTTCAGGAGAGGCGGCCGTTTGGACATGAGGTACACTGCCTGAGCGAACCCTCTATGCATCTGGTTCGAGCGAGGGTCAATGACCACGGAGACCTGTCAAACGGCTCTAGGATAGAGGTCAACTCTGATGACCTCGGACCGTTGTCCGAGGTCAGACACCGTGATCTCTCGGCGTCTGCCAATGGTGAGTTGACCGAGGCGATTATAGGAGTAATCTCAGAGGATTCCGAGAGACATTTGGGCTTCTACAACCGTGCCAACAACCTCTCACTAAAGATGCACGCATTTCAGTTGCTGCCTGGCATCGGCAATGCGAAGGCGTTACAGATGGTCCAGATTCGTGGGATTGCTGGTTGGAACAAATTCGAGGAGGTCGACGAGGCCTGCGGCATCAACTCAGTTAGACTGCTCGCAGAGCGTTATGTCAAGGAGATGGAAGACGAAACCCAGTCGCCCCGTCTACTCGACCTGCTGGTTCGCTCCGAGATGTGAATCGGGGTCGAGCCATGGATGACTTGGACACACGTCTCCTAGTCGACCTTCTACGAGACAGGATCCGCCCAAACAGATCGCTCGGACAGCATTTCCTGATCGACGACGCAGTCATCTCCCGCTCGGTGGACATTGCCTCCCGCGCGAGCCCCCTCGATACGGACTCGCATGTGCTGGAGATAGGCCCGGGATCCGGCTCTCTCACACTGGCACTTCTGAGGACCGGAGCAAGGGTGACCGCGTTCGAGGTGGACGATGAGTCCGTCGATCACCTGCAACGCGTCTTCGGAGACGCTGAAGGGCGCCTCGACCTCCAGAAGGCCGACGCGTTGGAAGCCGTCTGGCCTGCTGATGTAACTCACATAGTGGCCAATCTACCCTATCAGATATCCAGCCCCGTCCTGGAGAGGATACAGAGGCATCACGCCGAGCATCCGATGGCAGTTGTAGTGCTGCTTCTGCAGGAGGAGTTCGCAGATAGAATGGCCATCGGCAGGGATCGCGCCGCACTGAGCCCTCTAGGACTGTCTCTCTGGCTGGATTTCGAAGTCGAGTTGGACGCGAAGGTGGCTCCGCACTCGTTCAGTCCCTCTCCACGCGTGAGCTCCCGTCTGACCTCCATGCGCCCTGTGGACAGGGAGCCCGGGATTGACCGCAGGATGTTCAGGACGGTCACCCAGCATTGCTTTGCCAACAGGCGCCGCAAGTTGCGCACCCTGCTGTCGAAACCCCCCAGTCGCATCGGTCGGATCAAGGGCTGGCATAAGCAGCGCTGGTCCGAAGCGGTCGACACTGTCATCCAAGCCTCTCCAGAGGGACTCCCAGAAGGTTGGCTGGACCTCCGTCCAGAGAATCTGGAGACATCCCAATGGGTCTCACTTGTGGATGCAATTTCATCGAATTGAGACTAAATACGAGGGTTTTGCCCGCGCCTTGATAGAGGGCCCCCTGCTCGGCAGGTCAGGGCGGCAGGTCACGCGACGGGCCCGAGCCGGGATGAGTACTTATGGCGAAGAAGGACACCTATCTGGCGCTGCTTCGACGCGGTATCGACGTGAACACCGCCCACATCCTTTCCGACGGCGGTATCAAGGTCGGCGACCTGAAGAAACTGGACCCTGAGACGCTCATCAACAACTACGGCTTGAAGAAGGAAGTAGCGATATCCGTCTTGGACGCGGTGCGCTCAGGCCCGCGAGAGTCGAGCAAGCAGAGATTCCTCGCCGACGTCCTCTCCGACCGCGGCAAGAAGAAGGTCGACAAGATCGAGGAGCAGCGCTTCAAGCGGGAACAGAAGGATTTGCACGCGGAACTGCTTGAGAAGAAGGAGCAACTCAGGATAGCCAGGGTCGAGTCCTTCCGCAACAAGAAGTTGGTCATGAACCGACTGGGCAAGACCATTGAGCTCATCGTCAAACTGGAGAACACTTTTGATGAGGAATCCAAGGACGAGCAGCGCTCTAAGCTGCGTGACCAGCTCGAGACCAGGGGGCTTGAGGCCGCTAGGGACCACGAAATGCTCGAACTCGTCGGGACCCCTCAGGACATCGTCGACTTCCGTCGGAAGATAGCACCGACCATCTGCCTCCATGCATGCCCCTCATGCGGCGAGGAAATCGATCCACGCAGCGGCAATGTCGTTGAGGACCTGACCGATTTCATGCTGGTTTGCTGGGAGTGCGAGGAGGAGTTCAGAGCGCCCATGGCCCAAATCGTCGAAGATCACCTGGACAACGGCTCTAGAATCAAGATCAACCCGAAGCAGAAGCACCGCTTGCCGGTCTCAAGGCCTCCGAAGAAGAAGGACGCGCCTTCGGTGACTGATCGGATGATACGCGATCTCGAGTCTACTGGTGCCACGGCAGAGGAGCTCGAGGCTGCCGTGGAGTCGAGCAAGCTCTCTGGCGTGCTGATGAGCATAGACGACTGGATCGACCAGACCATCGCCGCGAAGGGCTACATCCAGGCGCAAGAGCACCGAGAGGAGTTCATCATAGCCACCGGCGCGGGCGCTACGAAGTTCAACAAGTGGATGAAGAAGGCTGGATTGGTCTTCAACAAGCAGACCGGCAGATGGACACGTTGGGAAGATCGCTGAGGCAGGTCCATGGCGGACGAGATCCCGGTCATCCGGTTCTTCCGAGGCTCGAAGCCGCTCGGGATGGCTCGAATAGTGCCGGACACCCCGATTGTGGAGATTGCGGAACTCGCAGGGGTCGAGATCCCCACCAACTGCACCGCAGGAAACTGCGGAACCTGCCTTGTCAGGCTGCTGAGTGGTCAGGTGGACCTGCCAGAGGAACTCCCCCCTGGGCTGGACGACTACATCGTGGCAGAAGGCGGTATCCTGACGTGCTGCCTGTACCCTGTTGGATCATGCGACATCGACGTGATTCCCCCCTTGTAGGTGAGTGAATGGTGGATTGGAGCGATCCCGAGTTTCAGAAGAGCCTTCTCATCTCGATAATCGGTCTCAGTGTGGGCATCTGGTGGATCTCAAGCAGGATTCGGGCCAAGTTGAGGGAAGTCGAAGATAGAAGGGCCAAGAGATGGCAGGAAATCGATGAGATTTCAGATGAATAAGGTTTTTTTAATAATTATTAAAATAACACCTTGAAAATCACTCGTTCACAGCCGCAGTCCATCGTTCTGACTGTGGTATTCCAACTACCTCAATATGGCATCCGAGGACACCTTTTTGCGAGGCCACCTCGTTCCTCAGTCTTATCAGGTCATCCAAGCAGCATGGACAGTGCGGATGAGGTGGTTTTACCCATAATTCCACTATTCCAGCATCGTCTACCTCGACTCCTTTCATAATCGACTCGTCGGTGATGGGTTTGCCGTGCGGCTCGTTGCGCCCTCTCAGAACTCTGGCGAGCCTGATTTGAGCTGTCCGCCTCGCCTTAGTCACAGTCCCAGCACCTCCGTAATCCACGCTTTCGCGGCATCAACATCATCGAGATCGACCACCTCGGTGCCGTCTCTACGGTGATCCAGCCTTCTGCCAGCGAGTTCGGAGGACCAGCCTCCGGTACTCGACATAGTGGCCACAGGCTTGTTGATCTGCCAGGCGAAGGCGATTTCGGAGAGTGTGCCGGAGCCGCCTCTGACAGCGATGCAAGCATCGCCAGCGCGGGCCACCAGCATGTTCCTGAAGAGTCCTAGGCCGGTCGGGATGACCACATCGATATGTGGATTGGAGGAATCGGCATCCCCCATCGGAAGAATCCCGATGGTGTCGCCGCTCTGGTAGTCATCGCTGCTCTGCGCACCTCTGCAGACCGCCGTCATCGTGCCACCCAGCCCTCCACAGGCCACCCTGCACCCCAGCTCGACTATGGCTCTGCCCAGGTCTTCGCACAGAGCCTCGACCTCGGGGGCCCCAGAGAGGTCGTTAGATCCGAACACGGAGACAATCGGCTTCCTCATGTTACCACTCCGTGAGCATAGGGAAGGACTCGCCCATTGTCAGGCACTCCATACCCTCGCTGGTGCGGACCCACGAGTCCTCGGTTCCTATGGCGCCGCCCGGGTAGATGACCTTAGGCTCGATTGCCATGGTTCCACTGAGCGGCAGAGGCCGGTCGAAGCCTTGAGCAACCACAGGGGTCTCGTCGAGTTCGAGCCCGATCGAGTGCCCTAGGAACTTGGCTTGGTCAGGTGGCATTCCCATCAGGTGTTCACTGTGCCCCATGTCTCCGACCATCTCGCTGCCCGAATCCCAGACAGCCGAGCAGTCATCTCCTTTGCCGAGGCTTTCGACAATAAAATCGCGTACCTGTGCCATATCGTCGAGCCTTTGCAGCCATTCATCGGACAGCGGACCGGCGCTGAACATTCGAGTGCAGTCTGAGACGTAGCCCCGGTGTACATGGACGATGTCGACCAGTACCGGCTCGCCCTCGGCGACTCTGGCGAATCCCGCGCCGAGGGAGGAGATCGGGCTTGCGCCCAGACCGGCCACTCCAGAGTCAAAGTATGATGGCACGGCTCCCGAACGGCCAGCGGCGATGACGACCCTGTCGCAGTCCATCGGCCAATTACGCATCCTGATGCGGCCGCCGAAACCCGCGGCTCTACTGACTTCGTCGGCAGCGGCGGCCATCTCGATCTCAGTGTGTCCCAGCCCCCCTTGGTCGCGGACAGCCTCAAACATCAACTGATTGATAGCGCCGCTTTCGCGATGCATCCGAAGCTCCCAGTCCGATTTTGTCTCCCTGAGGGTGAACAGCAGTCCTGTACAATCGGAGCTCTGCCCTTCGAGCCCACTCATCTTGGATGTGAGGAAGGACCAACGCTTCTGTGGAACCTTGCCTGCGAGCAAACCGGGTGCTTGAGTGCAACCAGCAGCCCGCAACGAGTCCTCGAAGTCCCCCATCCTCGGGTGAGCCTCTATGACATGGGGCGAATCGCCTCCTCCTGCCTCGAATCGAGCGCGCTTCAAAGAGCGCCTCACCCACTGCGTCCTCTGAATGCCAGAGCCATCTGCACCGACTAGGAGCAGAGAGTTCTGACGCCCCCCGGTAAGCCAGTATAGTTCTACAGGATCATCGACCAAGACGGATTCGCGGCCGGTTTCGGCGAGTGCCGCAGACAACCTGCCCTGCCTCTCCTCTAATTCCGAGACCGGGACTCTCCAGTCCTCTCCGTCGGGGCCAGTCAGGCGTCCGGCATCCCAACTCATGCGACTGCTTCGGGCGCCACCGGTGAAAGGCATTGTGGGGCCGCGCAGAGCGTGTTCGCCACCCACAACGGCCATAGAGGGACCGCTAGTGCCGCCAACCGTGACAACCGTCCTGTCGCTGGACGACGTCCGCCTTGCGGGACGGACTGTGCTCTATCGAGTAGACGTCAATTCGCCCCTCGAACCGTCCACCGGCGCCTTCCTCGATGACAGCAGGCTGCGCTCCATCCTCGATACCCTGAGGGACCTCTCCGACGCCAAAGTGGTGATCATGGGACACCAGTCGAGACCCGGCAAGGACGACTTCACCGGCATGGAAGTACACTGTGATCGCCTCTCCCGCCTCCTCGGGCAGACGATACGCTTCGTCGCCGATGTCTGTGGCGACGATGCCATCACAGCCATCGAGGAGATGCAACCCGGCGAGAAGATTTTTCTCGAAAACGTCCGAATGCACTCCGAGGAGTACGGCCCGGACAAGGTCAGTCTCGAGGAGGAGCCGTCCTCCGAGATAGTGACCCGTCTTTCAGCCATCGCGGACGTGTACGTCTCCGACGCCTTCGGTGCAGCTCACCGGAACTCTCCCACACTCACTGGCTTCGCCGAGGAGATGCCTTGTATCGCAGGTCGCCTGATGAACAGGGAGATCAGGGCCCTTGGACTGGCCGTGGACGACCCCCCCAGGCCGTACGTGGCTATCCTGGGAGGGGCGAAGTGCGACGACTCGCTGAGAGTCGCGCTTAATCTCATCGAGCGAGACGTCGTGGATTGCATCCCCATGGTGGGGGTGGTCGGCAACCTGATGCTGTGGGCCAGCGGGCACGACATAGGCGAGAGGAACAAGGAGTTCATCCGGAACGCGATGGGAGGATCCTTCGACGAGACTTGGGGGATGGCCGAGCGCCTACTGAGCGACCATTCCGAGAAACTCTTCCTACCCAGCGACCTAGTGACTGAAGTCGATGGCAAGAGGCATCCCATAGGAATCGACGAGTTGCCGACCGAGAATCCGATCTACGACATCGGCTTCCAGACCCTGATGGACCTGCGACCGCTGATAATGGACGCCAACTGCGTCATGTGGAACGGGCCGGCCTCGTTCTTCGAGCTGCCAGAGTTCGCCATCGGGACCATCGAGATCCTCAACATGTGCGCCGAAGCCACCGGGGTAACCATCGTCGGGGGCGGTCACACCAGTGCCCTGGTCAACCAGCGTGGCATGTCCGGCGAGGTGAGCCACAACAGCACTGGAGGAGGATCCACCCTTGGCATGCTCTCGGGCGAGCCGATGCCTGTGATCGAAGCTCTCGCGCGCTCGAACGACAAGTACAGGCCACTGCTCGGCGCCCTGGAACTGGGAACCTCCGAATGAGAGCCACTGGGGAGAGTTGAACTCCCGACCTCTTGATTACGAATCAAGTGCTCTACCAGCTAAGCTACAGTGGCGTCAGCGCGACCACCTGAGCCATTCGCATAAGAGAATCGGTGCCG
>JAKUUO010000022.1:15515-22193 GCA_022448665.1 Candidatus Thalassarchaeum betae
CGCTTCATGAACGAGTGACCGGTCCTCACCATCCTCGGCACCCCGCCGGCCGCTGTAATCGCCTCCTCGAGCGCCATACTGCACTTGACATCGAAGTAGACGGCCCGCTCATCCTCGGATGCATCATCGGTGAGGTTCGACAGCACGTCCTTCGCGAAGATAGCCATCAGCCTGTCTGGGTGGATGAAGCGACCGGCCTCGTCGACCACTCCGATGCGGTCGCCGTCGCCGTCCATCCCGATGCCGAACTCAGCGCCGTGCTCGACCACCGCTGCGGCGAGGTCGGCCATGTTCTCCGGGCGTGTGGGGTCGGGAGGGTGGTTGGGGAACGTGTTGTCCCAGTCACAGTGCAGAGGGACCGCGTCAACGCCCAGAGCCTCCATCAAACGCATCGCGAGCGGACCCGGCACGGCGTTACCGCAATCGACAACGATCCGCATCGCTCTTGCCGGCTTGCCTGCGTTATCGACGACGATATCGAGGTAGTGGTCCTCGAAGTTCTCCACCAGCACGTGAGAGCCAGCACCCTCGCGGAACTCACCGCTCTCGAAGGTCCCGCGCAACTCTTGCAGCTCGTCCCCTGCAACGGGCAGTTTGCCGTGGCAGATCTTGAAGCCGTTGTACTCTGGCGGATTGTGGCTTGCGGTGATGGCTACCGCGGCTTGGACTGGCAGATCCACAGTGGCGCGGTACAGCACTCCCGTGGTTGTCACGCCTAGGTCAAGGACGTCCGCGCCCGTGCTGAGTACCCCCTCGACGAACGCCGCATGGAGCTCCTCACCCGACTCCCTGATGTCGCGTGCGACGGCGACCGCGCCAGCGTCCAGATGGGTCGCCACCGCCATACCGAGGGTGTTGGCGAACTCGACCGTCAGATCGCTTCCCGCGATGCCGCGTATGTCGTACGCCTTGAACACGCTCACGGCCCGCTCCAGATGCCGGCACTCCTAAGCGTTCCCGATTCGGGACAGAGACTCAGTCAGCGTACTTGTCGGCGCCTTGGAAGTGCAGTGAGACGTATTTCTCGTCGCCGACCACCCAACTGTCGTGCGGCTCGGGGCCGATGTAGAACAGATCGCCCGGGCCTAGGGTGTACACCTCGCCGTCTTTGAAAGCGCATGTCGCATGGCCCTCGAGCACCATCCCGAGATGCTCGATCTCGCAGAAATCCGTACCGGTCAGCGGAGAGACATCGACAGACCACTTCCAGCCGGGCTCGTAGGTAGCCCGACCGATTGTCATGCCATCGAAGTGCACTACCTCGAACCTGCCCTTCTCAAACTCCCGTAACTCGTCAGGCTCCTCGAAACGCTTCAGGATGATGTCGTGCATTATGCTCCCCCGCAACCGCGAAACGCTTCACAAACGATCTCTATGAGTGCCCCGCCCGGCAAATCCACGACTCCGTAGGCCGCTCTCGAAGGGGGCATTCCGTCCTCAAGCCATTCGGAGTAGATCTCATTCACCGTTGAGTAGTAACCTATGTCAGCCAACAGGACAGTGACCTTGACGAGGTCCGCCTTGGAACTGTTGGCCGCTGCCAGAAGCTCGTCTATCTTGGCAAGAGTGCCACGAGTCTGCGCCTCAATCCCTTCCACCGAGACGTCAATCTGACCGGACAGCCAGATGTGGTCCTTCACGTTGATTCCCGGGCTGTATGGTGCGAGCGTGGGTTCGCCAGTATCTATTTTCAGTTTACGAGCCATGAGTCCCGCACAGGCTCACCGGTGATAGGCTTACTCACGCAGCATCTCGATGATGTCGATGTGGTCCCCGGCCATCTGTTCTGCAGTCAACCCGTCTAGGGGGACCCAGGCGGCTTCAGCAGCATCATCCCCGCCTCTCGGCTCGGCTTCGGGATCGACGTCTACGAGGTAGAACAGCGCGACGATGTGCTTGCGGGGGTCCCTGTCGGGATCTCCGTGTATGGCGAGGGCGACCGGGTCGAAGCCATCGACCCCGGTCTCCTCTCCGAGCTCGCGCAGCACGGCGTCCTCCGGGTCCTCTCCGATATCGACAAAACCGCCCGGGAAGGCCAGCCTTCCCAGCCAAGGCTCACTCCCCCTCCTGATGAGCAGGGCTTCGATTCCAGCCTCACTCTCTCTCAGGGCGACGGCATCGACGGCGACAGAGGGGTTGCGGTAACCGTCGCGTCCGCATTCATCGCACGCCTCATTCGCCATAGCGCCGCCTCCTGCTCTGATACGACTCGATGGCCTCGTACAGGTCTTCCTTGGAGAACGAGGGCCAGTAGACGTCGGTGAAGTGCAGTTCGGAGTACGCTATCTGCCACAGCAGGAAGTTCGAGATCCTCTCCTCCCCACTGGTGCGGATTACCAGATCCGGATCGGGCAGGTCGGCTGTGTACATCCTGCTGGAGATCTGCTCCGTGTCGATCGATTCGAGAGCGAGCTCGCCCTTGGCGTGGTCCGATGCGACCTCGCGCACCGCATCGACGATCTCCTCCCTGCCACCGTAGGCTAGACACACGGTGAACAGGAAGTTGGTGTAGTCCTCGGTGCGAGACTGGGCGTTGCCGATGGCCTCGCGTACCCGCTCGGGGAGCATCTCGAGGCGACCCATCGCCTGCACTTTGACGCCCCGCTCATGGATGCGCGGGTCTTCGGCGATCTCGTTCAGTCCAGTCACATAGAGGTCGTACAGAGCCCCCAGCTCCTCAGGAGCTCGTTCGTGGATATTCTCCGTCGAGAGGGCATACACGGTCAGATACGGTATCTCAAGATCGATGATCCAGTCCATGACCTCTTTGAGCTTCTCCTTGCCGTGACGGTGTCCGAGGTCACGCTCAATCTCCTTGTTCCAAGCGAAGCGGCGGTTGCCGTCCATGATGATCGAGATGTGCTGAGGCAACTCACTCTCCTTGAGTCGGTCTCGCAGTCTGTTGGTGCGAATCCTGTCGGTGCGCGAGATGAAGCTCCATGCGTAGCTGGAGTTGGCAATCGCCCTCGCAGGTAACGAAACCAGTCTGAATTTCAGGAACCACTTGGCAATGCTGTCGATTCGACGCCCGAGCGACTTGCGCATGCGGCCCATGCACTCACCAAATGCTGACTGCGCTAAAGGGCGTCGCCTTGAATCGCACCTACTCGAAGACGATATCAGCGCCTTCTCCGAGTTTGTCCAGCACACCTTTGTCGGGGTTCACGACCACGACCTGACCGGCTCGCTCCCACACTGCCATGTCAAGATGGCTGTTGCCAGCGTAGCCGAAACCCTTCTCGCCGTATCGGGCCACCAGCGCTTCCGCCTTGCGCTGGTCTCGGAGGTTGTAGGTCGCGTCTGAAGCCATCACGTCCGAGAACAGTCCTACGTGCGCGGCGACCCTCTCGGCTACGATACGGTCCGATGCTGTAGCCAGAACCAGTGTTCGACCCCTTGCATGCTCGCCGGTAATCCAATCGAGGAAAGCCTCGTGGTAGTCCAGTTCCGCTGGATCGAAGACCAGTCTCTCGGCGAGGTCCCGCTTCCACTGCGCTCGCTTCCCCGTGAGCTCCTTCAGCAGCATTCCCGGAAGCACCCAGGGACGCCTTGCGATGACGCGCGAGAAACTGATCCTGCTCATGTCCGAGAGAATCAGCGTACCGTCCATGTCGACGGCCAGAGGAATGTCAGACACAGTATCACCCACGCATCTCGCTGAGGGGGGTGTGATTCAAGGCTTCGCCGACCGATTCAATGAAGCCGACGACCACGTCGTGGCCCCGGGGCAGCGAACATGTCAGAGCAGGAGAGGCAGTGGAGGCCGGCCGCTATGGCTGAGGTGGAGAGCGATTCCGAGGCTCCTGCGGGCTTTCAAGCAGTCAAATTCGCCGGAACCGGAATGGTGGCCAGTATGTTAGAGCCAATCTCCATATCAAATGCAGATGATTGGAAGTTGCTGATTTCCGAACTGGAGCCTTGGGGGCAGGTTCCAGATTCGGGTTCCATAACCGAAGCCTCCTCCGAATCCTCCGAGCGTGGCATGATAGCCACTCTGAGTGCCAACGGTCTTTGGATCGCCGAGTTCCTCCCGTGGGGGTCGGACGGCCGCCTCAGGGCCAGAGCCAGAGCAGCACCGGAGGGCTCACGGGTCCCCTCAGGAGGTTATACTTGGACGGACAGGGACGTGATACTTCTCTGGAGTGCCCCGGATGCGGGTTCTGATGCAGCCTCGGAGTTGAGGGAGGCCCTGCGAGTGGACGACTTGTCCGATGCGCAGGGGATTCTGCGCGTAGCCGGAGAGGTGCTCGGCCGCTATCACTCCGCGGTGGAGGAAGTCAGAACGACTCCGCGAGACCCCTCTCGCTGGAACGCCAGGACGCAGTGGCTGGAAGAGACACTCCGGGCTACCCACCTCTGGCGCGCCAAGTACTCAAAGAACCAGCCCTGCACCCTCAGTCTCGGCGATGTCAGGCTGTCGGACATCTCCGCGGACTCGCTCAGGATAGGCAGGCCTAGGCTGGCAGACGCTCTTCGCACTCACACCTGCGAGTTCCCGGCGATGCGCGACCTCGCATCGCTGGTCCACGACCTGTCCCGTATCCACTACTCCTCTTCCACCAGTCTGGACCAGACTCCCCTGCGCTTGGCGCTGATCGAGGGATGGAAGTCAACAGCACCGGCGGATTGGGCATCAGACGATGCCTTCTACTCACATCGCGGTGGATTGGCGATCTGGGAGTACGAGCAGTGTCTGCTCGACGTGCTCGAGTCCACCTCGCATCAATCAGGTGCGCCAGAGCCGGCAGTGACTACGCTGGCTTACGTCAAGGCTTACCAGAAGCGGATGTTCAGCAACCGCACCTTCTCGTCACTTTCGGTGATGGCCGCGTTCTTCGGCATCGTCTCTTTGGTCAATACATTCCCACCTACGATGGGGGAAGTTCCTATTCCGATAGCCTGCATCGCCCTGAGTTACTGGCTGTACGGGGTCTACAAGCGTATGTCCCCGCCCCCGGAGAGGCCGTTCACCCATCTCGGGAGATGACTCCCTCATCGTAGGTGTAGTGAATCGGCTCCCCGGTGGGAATCTCGAGGGACACTATTTCCTCGGGGGAGATACCCTCGATGTGCATGACGATAGATCGCAGCGAGTTGCCATGCGCAGAGACCAGCACGTTCAGACCACCCTCGAGGTCGGGGACGATTTCGTCGATGAAATACGGGATGGTGCGCTGGGCGGTCATCTCGAGACTCTCTCCCTCGGGAGGGGCCACATCGTAGGAGCGGCGCCACACGTGCACCTGCTCGGCGCCGTGCTTCTCGGCAGTCTCGGCCTTGTTCAGACCCTGCAGGGCGCCGTAGTGGCGCTCGTTCAGCCTCCAGTCGTATCTGGTCGGCACATCATCCCCCGAGGCCTGATTGTGCCCCATGATAATCTCAGCAGTCCTCTGAGCGCGAATCAAATCGCTGGTGTGGACGACGTCAAACCTGATGTCAGCCAACTGAAGGCCAGCCTCATCCGCCTCTTCGACGCCCTTCTCAGACAGATCGACATCGGTCCAGCCGGTGAAGCGATTGGCCGCATTCCAGACCGATTGACCATGCCGAACCAGAATCAGTCTGGCCATCGTCGTACACCTGGCCTACATCTGCGCCCTGCGCCTAGGTTCGTGGAACTTCAGGCCACTTTCATTGCCCCTGGCACGGGCCATCAGCAGGATGTCCTCAGTGAACTCCCTCTGGGTCTTGCCTGAGGAAGCGCAGTAGAAGTTGGTTGAAACCGTGACCTTCGATGGAAGAGTCTCAGTGACACGGACCCACGAGTCCTCGGACTTGGTAGACCTCGGATCTACCAGCACCTGCTCGCAGAGGGACTCACAGAACTGACGGAGCTGCGCAGCATTGCTATCCTCCTCGAACTCAAAACTCGGGCGAATCCTGCGGAACCTTCGGTGACTGAAGTTCTCAACGGGGGAGTTGGTGATGTTGGAGTTGGGGATTGTGATCATCGTGTCTGCCCCGGACCTCAGCGTGGTCGTGCGCAGGCCGATGGTGACGACCTCACCCTCGACGTCCTCTACGATGATCCAGTCGCCGACGTTGAATGGCTGGTCGACGATGATTGAGATGGCTCCGAACACGTTGGCGACCGAGTCACGGGCTGCGAGCGCGAGCGCAAGACCGGTGATACCGAGACCGGCGATGAGCCCATTCAGATTGACGCCGAAGAGTCCTGCGACGACGAAGAATCCAACTACAACCACAGCGAGCCTGCCAATCGACTCAGCAACGCTCGCCAGAGACCGGCGAGCCGCCATATTGTCCCCCTCGACCACGATGAATGCATCGAGGTAGTCGACCAGCCTGTAGGCTGTCAGAAGTACGAGGATTACAAAGCCCCCCCAAGCGACGGTCATGACCGTCTCCATCAGTTCGGCATCCCATACTGGTCCTGATTCACGCAGTCCCCCTTCGTCGAGGACAACCATGGCGGAGAGCCAGTCCAGTGAGTACCACATCACAAAGAAGACGACCATCCACCTGAGTGACTTGGGGGCGAACGGGTTCCCGTCTTCGATCCTCGATACATAGGGGCCATCTATCTTGGAGAGGGCGTCCATAAGTCGGGGGAATATCATCCTCCTCGAAGCAATCCCGGCCCCGAAACTGAGTAAAGCACATGTTAGCACAACAGTCAGAGTACCGGATGAGAAACCACCAAACCTCTCGGGGCCA
>JAKUUO010000023.1 GCA_022448665.1 Candidatus Thalassarchaeum betae
CAAGTAGAATGACCCGGCGAAAATGAGGATTGGGACCAAACCAGCGAATGCATAATCGCTCTGTATCGTGGGATTCGCCAGAAGCCACGAGAGAACTAGCGCGACTAGTGCCAGCCCTGCGCCCTGCTTCATAGGAGCCGACATGAATCCGGAGTCGCCGGAGTTGGCTACATCGGCAACGACCACGGCGCCGGTAACTTCCCCCTCTCCATCTGGTTGCTGGTCCATAGCCTTCTGCAGCAGACCGCCGTTACTCATTCAAAGCGCCCCATAGACGGTATCCACGTCACACCTGTGGGTTATCAACCCGTTGACGGCGGGTGAGGGAGGTTGCCTTTCCGGGTTAGAACAGGCGGGCATCAAGGACTCTGGGCTCGTCTGAGTCGTCGTCGTCGTCCCGATGCCTGCCGGCGATTGCAGCAGCGGCCAGAGTCGTGATCATCATGGTGCTCATAAGCTCGAAGCCCGGCAAGTACACGCCTCTGATGTATATCGTCATGGTCTGAATCTGATAATTAGGTATGCCTTCGGTTCTCACGGAATACTCTGACGTGGCTTTGAACATCAACGAGAAGTACTTGTCCGTCCAACCCTGGTTCTTCGGGGTCCTCATCTGCACCCTGATCTTCTCCGCTGGAGACATCGATTCGATCTCAACCGAGACTAATGGTATGCTGAGTTGGAAGCCCTCGTCGTTCAAATCATCGTAGTTGTCCACTCCGACGTTGAACCTGTCCATCGCGTTGCCGTCGTTGTAGACGTCGAAGACCAGCATGTAATCGACCTTGGGCCTGAGCTGGAGGAAGGCTACCTCGGAGGCGACTCGGAGTCGGCTGAACTGCCTGATGACTGCCAGCACCTTGTATGTGGTCGGGGTTCCGACCCAAGTGATTCCGTCGGCCTGGACGACCTCGGCGGTGATGCTGATGATCTGGGATCCCTCAGGCATCCTGAGTTCGGCCCTAGCGACGACCTGGAAGGAGACGTCGGACTGGGCGCCGACAGTCATCGAGGCTGGGCCGGCTGCGGCGAGCGCGCCGGACTGAATCTGTACGTTGACTTTCTCCTGGTGGATGGTCGGGTTCTCCAGAGAGCAGTCGATGATGGTGATTCTAGTGGCACCCGGATAGACTTCGATTGGCTGAGGCTGTTGGCAACTCAGAGTGATGTCGGGGACAGGCCCTTGGGCCTGAACAGCCGCGGCTCCTACCCACGTGCTCAGAAAATATACTGCCAGAATCATCAGGGCCGGTCTGACCGAGCGTGCCTTAGCCATAGCAATTTGGCCCCCTCGGACTGTATTTGAGGCTTCGCACGTTGCGTACGCGAAAAACGTCGATTGAAACGCTGTCTGAGGCGAGGGGGAGGTGGACCCGACCGGATTTGAACCGATGACCACTCGGTTATGAGCCGAGCGCTCTAACCAACTGAGCTACGGGTCCCTGCACTCTCTCGCAGTGCTTTGCGAAATGAACCTTCTCTTCGGCTCTCATTGCATTCTATGAAAGGCCGCGCTCTCAACCTTGAAGCACGGAGGCCGCACGTGGGGGGCCATGGCAAAGCTTTGGGTGATGTTCTTCACATCGCTTCTCCTTGTCTCGGCGATGAACTTCTACGCTGTGATAAGGGAACCAGACATGATAGAGATTGACGAGATACGGAACTACCCTCGAGAGACGGTGAAGATTGAGGGTGTGCTCACCAGCTACATCCGCGATCCGTACGGGGAGGGTGCCGACAGGATAGACCTGCAGGTGCAGGAGATCGACGGGCATTCAGTCGCGAAGGTGCGTTGGAATGTCGACTGGAACAACGATGTCCCCCCGATCGGCACGGTGGTCACAGTCGAAGGAGAGGTGTCCGAGTGGAACGGCAGGATATGGATTCAGTCGAACGGTTACGGTGCCATAGTGGCTAAGAATCGGGTGATCGAGTTCACCGAGACCAAACTGGTCGAGGTCGGACGGAACCCCCAAGCCTTCGCTAACCAGTCTATCACGCTCGACGGCTGGCTCAGCGAGTCGCTCGCCCCGGACGTGACATACCACTCGCTTTACGTAATGGACAATCAAGTCTACGGCGGCGCCGACCACCTGCTGTACATGCAGGTCGAGGGTCGCGTAATGGAGTGGGTCGAGGCCGGCAGCCACGTCATCGTCAACGGGTGGCTGCAGTTCGACGAGCGATCCTACCGGTGGAGGCTCCTAGTGCAGGCCACCGAGATCGAGGTGCTCTCGCAGGGAGAGACCGTATACATCGACTGGGAGACGGAGCCGTACACCCTGACCTACGAAGTCGGCAAGCTGGTCATCATCGACGGCATCGTGGTGAATGATGGCGACGATTGGTGGATTCACGGTGACGCCCCGACGGACAGACTCTGCATGCTGCCCTCTCCCGAGGACCTCGAGAACAACATCTCGGGGCAGTCGGGGGAGTGGGGTGGTAGACTGGCATGGTCGACCGACGAAGCCGAAGTCTGCCTCGACAGGGGATACGTCGAGGCTCTGCAGCACCCTGCAGGGCAGTTCGGCGACGACATCACCGCGATGAAGGAGGTCGTCGAGGATCCCTTTGCATACATCGGCAACAGCTACCAGTTCGAGGGCTGGATCACCGATCCGATCTCGCCGGACTACGACAAGGGCTACGTCGGCGACGGCCCTGGCTACTACGATCGCGAGACAAAACTCAGGATAGAGTTCGTGGGAGAGCACGCTGAGTGGATTGAGGCCGATCAGGCGATTCGTTTCAACGCCACAGTACTGTGGTCGGAAGGCGAGGGCAGGATCGTCCTCGAGGCTCGATCCTGGCTGCTCGGCGAGGCCCCGGACGCCTCGGTGCTGAACTGGGGCGACGGCTACAACTCATGGAAATGGGACATCGGCAAACTCGTGCAGATCACCGGCGAAGCGGTGATGGACGAGAACGGTGACCAGTGGATTTCCCGCTCGGGCTCCAATGAGAGGGTCTGTCTTCTGGGTGACGGCAGCGAGGCCAGCCAACAGGAGCAGATCGGCGAGCCCATAGACTGGGCCGGCCGACTCACCATGACTGAGGACTCGGTTGGCAACTCCGCTCAATTCTGCATCGATATTCGATGAGGTGATTCCTTTGGACCCAATGCTTGTCGACTTCGGGTGGCTGATTGGCTCCTACCTGTTCGGCATCATGCTGGGTTGCCTGACCGGGCTGATTCCCGGTTTCCACGTCAACAACGTGGCCCTGATTGCACTGAGTCTCTCACCTGTGGCGGTTGCTGTAGGAATCCCGTTGGACGCGATCGCCGGCATCATCGTGGCCTGTGGCACCGTCCACACCTTCCTGAACTACATCCCGAGTGCGCTTATCGGCGCGCCAGACGACAACATGGCGCTCGCTCTCCTGCCCGGACACAGGATGTTGATCTCAGGGCAGGCCGCGCAAGGAGTTGCGTACTCCGCGCGAGGCTCGCAAATGGGCATGCTGATGTCCATACCGCTGCTGATAGTAGCGAGGCTGCTGTTCGGGGAGAATCCGGGATTGGGGCTCTATGAATCCAGCCGGGACGTCCTGCCTTGGCTGCTGCTCCTAATCTCGATGTTCCTCATCATGACCGAGACGACCCGTCTGGCATGGCCTGACTGGGTTCAGAGGCTCACCAGCAGGCTCGTTGTCCCCCTGCCCCGCAAGATCGAGTTCAACATACCCGTTGGCAAGTTCAACATCCACCGCAGGTGGGAGAACCTCGATCTGAGGCTCGGTTCAAGCTCGAGGACCGCGGGCATGCTGGCGGCTACCTTCTTCTTCCTGCTGACGGGGTTCTATGGCTGGGCGGTGTTCGAGTTGCCCGGACGCTCTCCCATCGGCATGCCTTCAGCCACCTTGCTGTTCCCAGGACTGGCCGGCTTGTTCGGAATAGCCAATCTGATTGACATCTACGTCACGACTTCCGAGATCCCCCCGCAAGAGGCCAATTGGGAGATGCCTCCGTGGAGGCCCTTGGCCGTACCCACATTCCTGTCTGCAATAGTCTCCTCTGTAATGGCAATCCTGCCGGGAATGACCGCCGCCCAAGCCACCGTGGTGGTGATGAGCATGCGCAATCTGTGGGGTCGACTGACCGATCCCGATTACATCCCGGCTGACTTCGAGCATGGAATCCAACCGGGTCAGGTGCCGAAGGCATCTCCGTTGGACATAGGGGACCTCGACGACCTCTCGGACGAGGAGCGCGAGATCTTCAGCGAGGCGCTGTCCGAGGCAGGGGTGAGTCCCGACCTCGACCTCGGAGCACAGAGCCAGCAGCAGGACCTCGAGGTGATTGCCGTGCTGTCTTCGGTGAATACCGCTGTCACGGTGATGGTTCTTGGGTTCCTGTACATGGTCGGCAGACCGCGCTCGGGCGCTGCGCTCGCTCTCAACATGATGTACCCGATAGACAGGTGGAACGCCGTCGAGCCCCCCGCTGACTTCATCCGCCTACTCGGCATCACGATCGCCTCGGGCCTGTTCGCGGTGCCGGTGATGATCAAGGTCGGCAAGGGGATGCTCAGGATGCACGAAATCGTCCCTCTTGGGACCCTGGTATTCGTGGTCACCGGATTCATTGCGATACTCGTCTGGCTGTCCACCGGATGGATAGGGCTGGGAGTTCTTATCATAGGCACGGGGATGGGGCTGATGCCACCTAGGATAGGGATCAGACGCAGCCACGCGATGGGGATTATCCTGGTCCCGATAATGATGTACACGTTCGCGCGCGAATTCGACGGATTCGGCTTCATTTGAGCCTCAGTAACGCGTTTCTTTGGGTTTGAATAGGAGTGCAACACTTATCTCGCACGCCCATGTGTGCGCGCGTAGAGAGTGCATACCATGAACCGCAACAAATCGATAGCAATGATGCTCACAGGAATAATACTGGTCAGCCTGAACATGTTCGTCCTGACCGGCGTAGTGGCAAGCAACGTCCAAGCCGGAGTCGAGGAACTGATTGTCGAAGGAAGGGACGATGCTTCCGACTGGGAGGACGAAGAGTGGCTCGTCCAGACCAGCGAGAGATCGTACTTCGCCTACAACTTGACGAATCCCGGTGCTAGCCTCGATGATGAAGTCGCCGTGTTTGAGAAGATGGGTCCGTTCATCTACACCGTGACGACGACCAAGGAGCTCCTCGACTTCGACGCTGAAAATGGGACGATCACATACTCCGAGTACGACTCATTCGAATGGTGCGAAAACTGCACATGGATGGATGACGACGGCAACGAGCACGCATCGATCTCGGGCGAGTACGAGCTGACAAATGCAAACATCCTTTGGAACACGCAGAGGATGGCCGGACTAGCTACCGGGATAGAATATGGTGAGATCTTCGCCAAGGCCGGCTTCGCCCAGCAGATGCAGATCAACGACCTGCAGAACAGGGCGCCCAGCATCTGGGCCGCCGAGTACGCAGAGACACTGGTTGCAGGCGCCGCTGCGCAGATCAACTCGACAGGCGTCGACATGCCCACTGCTGAAGCGATGGCCCCGGCGGCCGTGCTCAGGGGGGCCTACGACGGCTGGCTCGCCCAGAGCGGTGCGAGTGACGCCAACCCTGACTTCGCCAGCTACGCCGACGGCATACTGTACAGCGCCGTCGACCCGTCTACGGGATCCTGCATAGCCCTGATAGGCGACTCCGCCTGCAGGGATGGCAGTACATCACTCCATCCAGACCACGGTATCGGCCATATGCTGGCGGCAGGGATAGGTGAGCCTAGCGAGGCCACGACGCCGGTACGAGCGGCCCTGTACGGATACTCGGACGCGAGTGCTGAGGAAATGGCTGCGATCGACTGGGCCGTCTACGCCATGGCCGGCACCAACTTCGTCGCGATGGGCGGAGGGAAAGACATCGACTCGATTGAGGATTGGCGAGAGCGTCTCGCCGAGGTCAGTGGAGTCGATATCCCTAACCCTGACGCTTTGAACAACGTGCTGTTCGGCACTGAGGGATCCGACCCCAACAACGGGATGCTCATGGAGAGCGACTTCGGAGGAATCCCGCTCTTCGGCGTGGCCCTTTTCCTTCTAGGCGCTCAGGGAAATGCTTTCGACACGATGGTGACGTACAGCATCGGACTGACTCAACTCCTCGGTCTCGCTGACTGGGGCGGAGCGTGGATCGGCATGCTCGGTACACCTGCCGATTTCCCGATGATCCTCGTGGGAGGCTCCGGGACCAACGACGCCGACAGCTGGTGGCAACTCTCCTTCGGTTCCGAGGAGCCGGTAGCTGGAGGTTACATCTCAATCGGCCTCAACAGAGGGGAATACGAAGGGACTGTGGACCTCAGCGCTGAGAAAGTACGGGAGATCCTGTACGATTCGGAATACGCACTGACCGGCGACTTCGCGATTAAGTTCATCTACGGGGAGTTCTCGGGAGTCTCACTGCCGACAGGCCCAGAAGGCTCCGCCATGGGAGGCACCGTACACACCTGGGATGATGCATACGTCGCGGGACTCTACGGAATCTCGGAAAGCGATGCTGCGGCTCTGAGGAGCTGGGTCAAGGACTTCATGTTCGAGCAGGTGATAGGGGCGCTGCTGGCCTTCCAATACGGTGCCTCGGCATGGACCACCCAGTCAATCAACAACTGGCTCTACGGGTGGAGCGACTCGGTATTGGTAGGGCTGTTTGGGGAGGAGAACAGCTGGGTCAAACTCGAGACCAACGAGACGTACTACGGATCTGGAGGTAAGAGCACGGGTGACTTCTCTGTCTACCAGATGAAGATCCCGACCAGCGTTGACGGGCTGAGTACAGCCGAGCACGCCGTCATGGAGGGGTACATCAACTCCGACGGGGACGGGTTGTGCGACTTCAAACTCGACGCCGACGGCAATGCCGAGTACGGAGTCGAGTGCGAGGCCAACGAGACCTACGGAATGACGGAGCACCTGCCTTGGAGGGCTCCTCACATGGAGGAGGCGACATACGGCCTCCTGTCGGACCACGTCGGCAACGCGAACACAATAACTGCTGGTACGATAGGCGGCATCGCCGATGCTGACGAGTCGTTCAGCGTCAACCTAGTTGGATACTCAGTAGCTCAGACCGAAGTGGGCGAGACCGTGACTTACAAGGGAATCGAGATGGTGGAGCACAGGATAGACCTAGATCCCGGCGAGAACCAGATACAGGCCAAGTTGGTTGGCTCAGGGTCCTTCGTGGACGTCCTTCCAGGTGCTCTGCCCGTCTACTTCGGAGCATCTGTCGACATCAAGGTCGAGCCGGTGACGAACGTAGCCATGTATGGCAAGGTGATGGCTAGGTTCTACCTCGACCTAAGGTGGTCTGGTGCCATGAACCCGGACTTCAGCGACGCCGACGGCGACGGTGATCCCGACGCGTCCTATGTACAAGCAGTTTTCGAGATCCACACCTTCAGCGAGATTGGTGATGAGGATGCTGCCTCGTTCAAGTGCACGGTGATCGATCACATGAGCACTACATGGTGGACCGACTTCGGTGGCAGGGGCGACTGCGAGCTCGAGGCCTTGATGCCATTCCCTTACATCGCTGCGCTCCTCTACGTCGCCGGCATCGGCCTGCTCTCCTACGGCGGGATGGGGATGGCCTCTAGGAAGGAAGAGTAGCGACGCTGTGTCTCAGTTCCCGCGATCAGCCGGCTTTGCCGGCTGCGGGCCCGCATGCACGAAGGGTTGAACCCATGTCGGTAGGCAGCAACGCACGATGAGTGGTCGCTCCAGACGTAGTGCAGCGACCCTCTCACTGGCCCTCCTGGTGCTGATGTCGCTGTCGCCGGTCCTGATTGGTGGGCTGAGCGAAACCAACCCTTCCAGAAGCGCCTCCAGCCGCTCCACGACCTGCTCGGGCATCTGCATCAACGAGATGATGCCTAACGCTGACGGCTCCGACCAAGGATTGTTCCCGAACGGCGAGTGGGTCGAGTTATACAACTCCGGCTCGGTCGGACTCAGTCTGGAGAACTGGACCCTCGAAGATGTCGGCGGTTGGATACACCCGCTCGATGCCGGCACCTGGGTCGGCTTCGACCAGCTCGCCACTCCCTACGTCCTTGCCGCTGGGGCCTACGCTGTGATCGCCGAGAACGAGGTCGGCACCCTGCGCCTGAACAACGCCGGAGAGACTCTCGATCTCAAGGACTCGGGAGGAGGGACTGTCCATACTGTGACCTCCGGCGAGGCTTCCAACGGAGTCTCGAAGATACCGAATCCGTCCGATGCGACAGCAGACTGGATCGACTCGGAGGAGAACACCCCCGGAGCGGAGAACTCCGAAGCTACCGGTGGTGGTGGCGGAGATGATGACTCGACTCCTCCCTCACTGACTCGAATCATGACGATGCCATATGATGCCGAGGTCACCGGCATGTACGTAGATGCGAATGGCAACTTCTTCGTCAACGCCATGCACCCCGATGACAACTACATGGACGCCACTGTAGGCGTTGTCAAGGGCGTTGACTGGAACAACCTGCCTGACAGCGTCCCCGAATTGGCTCTACCGGCCGACCTCGCGGAGAAGACGAGTATCAGGCTCTCCTACGGCCAGTACCAGCACCTGTTCCAGAACGGCGATGCTCTGTCCGAGGGCGGTGTCGCGGGAGGAATCTACGCTGCCGATGACGGGGACCTGCTGTTCGTGAGCGAGAAGCCGGACTTCAACGCCTTCGTACCGCTCAACCCCCAGGGGACCAGGGGTTACCTGTACACCACATGGGAGGACCGGCCCGCCGGAATCAGCCAGATCCTGATTGAGTGGAACAGCGCGGCGAACAGCTGGGACGTCCTCGGCGGGATGATGCGTGACCTCAGCGCAATTGGCGGCGGCTGGGTGCTGTGCTTCGGGACCATGAGCCCGTGGGGCACGCCGCTGGCCTCCGAGGAGCTTTACTTCGACGACACCGAGAACTGGAACGACCCGACTTACAGTTACCACTCGGATCAGGTGGAATTGGAAGATTACCTCGGTTACTACCCCAACCCCTACGACTACGGCTACATCGTCGAGATCAAGAATCCAGCCACAGCCTCGGGCGACCTTGTCAAGCATATGGCCATGGGTCGCTTCTCGCACGAGAACGCGCAGGTCATGCCCGACGACAGGACAGTCTACCTCTCCGATGACGGTTATGACACGGTGCTGTTCAAGTTCGTCGCAGACACAGCCGGAGACCTCGGTGCAGGTACGCTGTACGCCGCCAAAGTCACACAGGATGACAGCAGCGACTCAGCCACCACCGGATTCGATGTGGAGTGGCTCGAAATGGCCTCCTCCAGTAATTCCGAGATCGGGGATTGGGTGGACCAGTACGACGGGATAACCGTCTCTGACTACGCCAATGGCCAGAACTCGTACATCACCGAATCCGAGATCAACGATTGGGCCGAGGGGCGCTTGAACGACGACCTCGATGGCGATGGGGTCATCGAGTCGGCAGCCGACGACAGAGTCGCCTTCCTCGAGTCACGCAAGGCCGCCGCAGCCATCGGAGCCAGTGACGAGTGGAACAAGATGGAGGGGGTCGTCTTCAATCCGGATGCTCCCGGCTACCTCTACCTCGCTATGTCGGACGTCCGCTACGACATGAGTGACGGACAGGGTGACATTGACGTCTCAGAGAACCGTTGCGGCATCGTCTACAGGATGCCGGTCGAGTCAGGTTGGGGCATCAGCAGAATCGAGCCCGCCATAGTGGGAGGGCCGTACTCGAGCGGCAGCTCGCCCGACCAGTGCGATGCGAACAACCTCGCCGGGCCGGACAACCTCGCCGTGCTCGACGACGGGCGGGTTCTCGTCGGAGAAGATACCGGCAAGCACCAGAACAACATGGTCTGGCTGTGGAAGCCCCCTGTAGAGCCCGTTGAGTGGGACGGAGAATACACACTGAAGTTCACTCGAATCATGCCATCTGAGGTCCCGGACAGAGACAACGACTGGCTTGAAATCACCAATATAGGCAACTCGCCGGTCAGCATTGCCGGCTGGACCATAGAGCGAATCCGCTCGACTGAGCCTTGGATATCAACTGTCAATGACCTGACCATCGATGCCGGTGCATCGGTGGTACTGACCGAGAACCCCCCTAACCTGCTCGCCGACGGTGGCATAGTGGCGCTGGACGGCAACGTCGCGCTGACCAATATGCCGTGGCTTGTCGACTCTGGCAGCGCGCTGCAGCTCAAGGCGCCCGACGGGACAGTGGTAGATGCGATCGCCTTCGGTGGTGGCATCGCTGAGATCGACGGCTGGACCGGGGCTGCGATATCGGTACCGGGGGACGGCTCCCCCGGACTGATCCTGATGCGCGGGTCTGGATGCGGGGACTACCCAGACACCGACTCGGGAGCTGACTGGGAGGAGAGGTGGATTCGAATCGGGGCCTCGACCTTCTGCGACGGCGGGCACTTCACGACAGAAGCCGATTCGACCGCCTCAGCATCCATCGGCCCCGATACTGCCTTCAACGACCTGATACAGTGGATCGGCTCCGCCGAGGATTCGATTCACCTGCACGTCTACCAGTTCATGAGCCCGGACCTCACTCACGCCCTGCTGGACGCAATAGACAGGGGCGTGAGTGTGACTCTGCTGCTGGAGGAGGGTATCCTGGACGGCAGCAGCACCGTGAACAACCAGAGAGGTCACGCCCAGAGCCTCAACGACGCCGGGGCGACGGTGCTCTGGATGGAAGATCCCACGCTAATCAGTTCACCCTACGCGTACATTCACAGCAAAGTGGCGGTCAGAGACGGCGAGAGCGTCTGGATCTCATCCGGCAACTGGAAGGACACCAGCGTGCCTCCCGACGGGATCGGCAACCGTGAGTGGTCGGCGATACTGAACTCCGAGACAGCAGCCCAGCTAGTACTTTCTCGAATGGCTTGGGACGAGAACACCAACCACCTCCACATCGAGCCTCACGGCGCGCAGCACGCGCCTACCTTCGACTGGGTCTTGTACGAGCCGGTGCACGACGGTAGCACGACTGCTACTCCGACTCACCAGGGGCCGTTCGACGCCCAACTGATGACCTGCCCCGATGACTGCGTCGATGGCATTGTCGCAATGATTGACTCTGCCGAGGCCTCCATCGAGCTCTCGGTGCAGTACCTCGACCTCGACTGGTACTGGGGCTTCGGGGACAACCCTATCATCGCCGCGCTACACGAAGCGGCGCAGCGCGGCGTCAGCGTCCGACTGATGCTGAACGGCTACTACGCCGAGTGGGACGAAGAGATTCGCGACACCATCCACATGTTCAACACCGACTGGAACGCCACCGAGGGGCTGGATGCGACTGCGCGACTGATGGCATATTCCGACAGCATCGTGAAACTCCACAACAAGGGCGCCATAATCGACGGCGAGAGCGTCCTCGTCGGCAGCATGAACTGGGGCTCGAGCGCCGCTCTGCGTAACCGCGAGATGGGCGTGCTCTTCCACCACGAGGCGCTGGCCTCCGACTACCTCGCCTCGTTCGAGGAGGACTGGAACAGACTCGATCCGACCACCGACTCGGACGGCGATCTGATGCCCGACCAGTGGGAGGAGCAGTACGGCCTGAACCGGCACTCCGCGGCCGTGCTCGGAACAGCGCTCAGCGAGCAGTCGCTGGACCCTGATGAGGACGGGCTCAACAACCTGCAGGAGTTCCAACTCGGAGGAGACCCGCTGGACAACGACACCGATGACGACTGCATCCTCGACGGCGAGGAGGTGATTTTCGCTCAGAGCGTGATGCGCTCGCCGTCGATTGCAATGATCTCCAGTGATGTAGACGAGGACGGCGTGCTAGATGGCGAGCAGTACGGCTGCGAGCCGGTTGACAATGGCACCGGTGTCGTCGACAATGGCACCGGTGTCGTCGACGATGGGGGCGACGAAGGCGACGAGGGGGGTTTCCTGAATATCCGGGAGGACCCGCTGTCCAGACCCGGTGCGGAATTCCTGTTCTGGGTGATGGTGATATCGACAGTCTCCCTAGTTCTGGCAGGAGCCTCGATGTTCCTACAGCCACGGAGAGGCACCGACGAGGTGCTGGTGGATGACTCCGGGTACAGATTCGAGGATCCTGACGAATCCAAGGCGATTCTCAAGGGGACCAGCTTCGACGAAGAGGCAGAAGACGCCCGCGCGCGCACGGAGGGGCGCGACGACGGTTCACACGGCGCCATCAGGCTCGATGGGTTCGGCTTCAAGTCGGCCACGCGCGACGAGGTCCAGTGGATGCTGGACCAGGGGCGCACGATGGAAGAGGTACGAGTCGAGCTCGGAGAGGAGGAGTGATGTCCGAGGCGATTCGCGACCTCGTTAGCGGGGTCGCGAACGGCTCCCTCTCCGATGACGAAGTTATCGACTGGTTGCATGGCGTCTTCGAGGGCGGACTCTCAGAGGCCGACACCATCGCACTCACCGAAGCCATGAGGGACTCAGGCGAAGTACTCGAGTGGGGGTCTGAGATTGCGAATCTGGTTGTCGACAAGCACTCTACCGGTGGTGTCGGCGATAAGACCTCGATCGTTCTCGCTCCCGCTCTAGCTGCATGTGGCCTGAAGGTCCCGATGATATCAGGGCGCGGACTTGGTCACACGGGAGGGACTCTGGATAAGTTGGAGAGTATTCCGGGGCTGAGCGTCGAGCGCACGGCCGATGAGATACGTCAGCAGGTCGAGCGCATAGGGGTCGCGATGGTCGGACAGACAGACGCTCTGGTCCCTGCCGATCGCAGGATGTATGCCCTCAGGGATGTCACTGGGACTGTCGCATCCGTCCCATTGATCACCTCCTCTATCGTCTCGAAGAAGGCTGCTGAGGGCCTGTCGGCCCTAGTCCTCGACGTCAAGTTCGGCAGGGCTGCATTCATGGTCGAGCGCGCAGACGCGACCGGCCTAGCGCGCTCGATGGTAGATGCTGCCAATGGCATGGGAATCGCCACCAAGGCTGTGCTCACGACGATGGACCAGCCTCTGGGCTGTGCAGTAGGAAACTCGTTGGAGATCCTCGAGAGCGTCGAGACGCTGTGCGGCAACGGCCCGGAGGACCTCGAGGAGCTGGTTTGCGTACAAGGTGGGCTGTTGCTAGAGGCCACAGGGCTGGCAGAGGACATGCAGACAGGAGCACTGATGATCCACGACAGCCTGCAAGACGGTTCGGCCTTCGAGCGTTTTTGCGAGATGGTCGAGGCGCAAGGGGGCGCGACTTCGATTTTCGACAGCGATGCCTCGCTGATGAGAGGACTGGGGCTGATGGATCCTGGGCTGCTGACCACCGAGCTGTGTGCAAGCGCGAACGGTTGGGTCGAAGACATCGATGCGATGGCTTTAGCCGAGGTCTGCCTCGAGATGGGAGCCGGGCGCGAGCAACTGGACGATGAGATAGACCGCGCGGTCGGTGCTATCCTCGAGGTCCAAGTTGGAGATCGGCTGGAGGAGGGCGAGCCGTGGGTCGTCCTGTATCACCGCGACGAGATTCCCCGAGCGAGGCTGGAGGGGCTCTTGGGCGCAATCACCCTATCCGATGAAGAAGTGGGGGCGGTATCGCGAATCACGGAGGCAATCGAATGAGGCTGAGTCACATCGACCGCATGCGGGCGATAGCCGTGCTGTGCATGGTCGAGGTTCACACCGCCGCGATCATACCTCCCGAGGGAGTCACAGTAGGCCACCCCGCGGCCTTCGTCGCCGCCGCCTTCGGCGGCATGGCCGCACCGATGTTCGTCGCCATCTCAGGGTGGGGGATCCACATGAGCGCTACCCGCAGGGCGGCGGACCCCGAACATGACGCGGGGCGGTGGCTCAGTTGGCTGCTGCCACGGGTGCTCCTGCTGAGCCTGTGCCAACTGCTGGTCAACCTGCTGCTGAACGCAGACCGAGGGGGCCGCTTCGAGTGGCACACGCCCGGCGTTCTGACGCTGCTCGCAATCGCCGCCCTGCTCGCGCCGGTCCTGATCCGGCTATCCATGCGTGGGCGAGGGGTGCTGATGCTGCTGATGGTGGCGGCCCCGCTGGCAATCGGGGACGCGGTCGGACCCGACTGGTCGTGGTGGGAGCGTGTCGACTCGCAAGGCACCTCGGAGTGGCTGGCCCGACTCCTTTGGAATGGCACCTATCCTGCCGTGCCGTGGCTGGGGTACGTCCTGCTAGGGTCCATCATACACGACTTGGCAGACCAACCGAGTGCGCGAGAGAGGAACATCGCCATCGGACTGGCAGCGACCACTGTCACCATGTTCATCGCAGTACTCGAGGACATCGACTGGGCGCTTACTTCCGGGGACGCGGTCCTGACCTTCTTCCCCGCTAACACGCCCTTCCTAATCGTCTCCGGTACGTTCGTGCTGCTCGCCCACAGGCTGCTCGAGGGTGCTGAGTCGAGCGGCGGCGGGCCCGCCCTCGGCGACAGGCTGGCCGCTCTGGAGCCAGCCGGTCGGATTACGCTGACTATCTATGTGGCCCACTTCGCGGTGCTCGGGGCAGTGGCATCGATGATGGAGGGGGAGCCGCGACTCGGGCTGGTCACCGCGTTCGCTCTGACCATCGCCCACACACTGGTGTGGATACCGCTGGCGATCTGGCACCAGCGCCACATACCCGACCTGTCATTCGAGGCGCTGTTGAGCAGAATCAGTTAGGCGTCACGGATATCGGGCCGAACCAGACCTCGGCTTCCTCGTTCGAGGCCATGATGCGGACGTAGTGAGTGCCGTCGCCGGTGAAGGTGATGTTGGCCGAGCCCGGGCCGACCTCAGGCGTGCCGGACGAGACGCTGTACGGCCAGAGCTGGCTGTTGTTGCCCATGTCGGTCTGCCCGTAGTAGACCGTCAGGGTGGTGTTGGTGCCATTGTCATAGACGTCCCAGACCACCTGAGCTGCGCTGCTGTTGAGGTTTGTCGAGGTGAGGTTGCGCAGTATGGCATCGTAGACGAAGAAGTCGCCACGAAGTGGGTCATCGACCCACACGGGCAGGTGGTCCAGTGCGTCGTAGGTGGCCTGGGTCAGCGGGAAACCCCACGCTGAGTGGTAAGGTGCGAGGTTGTAGCCGGTGGCGTTTGACAGGTGCATCACCCACGCGTTGAACTCCTCTGTGCCACCACTGGGAACTTCGGCCGCTGGAAGCGTGTAATAAACGCTCAATGCCTCGGTTATCGGACCCCAACCCCACTCCTCCTTCACAACGAGGAACGTGTCCAAGGCCACCCAGGTGGACCAGTTCGATATGTTCGAGCCATCCTCAAAATATGCTCGTTGAGGATTCGCTGGGCGCAGGTTGGGCGGGTTGACGAGTTGCTCCATCAGGTAGACACTGGCGAAGTTGCAGCCTGTCTCGGTAGTACCCGGAAGGGTGGAAGGCATCCACTGGTGGTTGTGCCCGAGCTCGTGGAACATCCCCCAGTCTCCGTTCTCGCTCATGTACGAGACGTTGACCACTCCTGCTACACTCAGATCGTGCGCCATGAACGGGTAGCCGGAGTGCATCCATCCCGCGGATATCTGGGCATCGAAGACAGCCCTCTCGACCCTTGGCCACGGAAGATAGCCGTAAATCTCGTGCTCCATCCCAAGCGCTTGATCCCACCAGTCCATCAGATCCTGGGGGTTGTCGAGATCCCTGATCTCATGGCTCGGGACTGTGAGGATGAACTGGCTGCTGCCTATCTCGGCCCATGGGGCAGGGTCGTGCCGAAACTGCTGCTGCCACTGGAATATGTCGGTCTCGCCGTGGATGTACCTCGGAGCCTTGACGACGTTCGAGACGGTCACATCAAAATCGCCGAGCGTCGAGCCGGCTTGGATTCCGATGTATATCGGCCCCCCGAAGGCGTTGCCTACCTCCATCGTGGCGCTGTCGATGTACCACCAACGAGCGATTTGAGGATGCCTGTGCAACTGGGTCTTGCCCCACAGGCTGTCGCTATGAGCGCCGACTAACACATATGTTCCTGAGTCTATGATTTCGGAAGGAACCGTTACCGTGACCACCTCGCCCGGAGCGGCATACAGACCGGTCGTCATGCGCAAATGTGAGCGCGCTCCCGAGTAGCCGAAATTGCCGGGAAGGCCGCTCTGGTTACCATCGATGGAAAAGGTTCGAGTGATTCGGGTGGCATTCGACGGCACCTCACCCGGGAACTCGACGTGACTGGGGTGTGCAGGCAACTCGTTCGCAGGGAGGTTCTGAGTCAGAGAGGCCTCGACCCTCAACAGAGTGTCCGCCACTGGGTCTTCCCCTAAGTTGTGGCCGACATTCTGCCAGAGGGTGCCGTACTGGATTACCGTCCAGCCAGTGGCGTTGACGACCTCGCGCAGTGGGCTCCAGAAGCCGTGGAAGTCCAAAGCCACGACGCCAGTGCATGTCGAGAGGGTCGCATCTGCTATTGCCGCATCATCCGCCGATAGGGTCTGATTGTCCATCCGGTCGGACCGAATCGCATCGATTGCGGCCTGCGGCCGGGTCAGCTCGTGCGGCACCACCCTGAAGTCGATCGTGTTGTACCCCCAAGCATGGGAGACGAACAGCCCTGTCGTCTTGGCGATCTTGTTGCCCGGGTAGTTGTGGGACACATCGCTGTTCGAGTATGACCAGTACCAAGCGTGGCCGCCCATCACCAGGCCACCACCGTTGAGCATGAAGTCGATGAGGTTCTGGTTGTCGGCATCGTCGTGGCCGTTCCAGAACTCGTCGAGAAGGCAATCTATACCGGACAGATTGTCAGGGGTGACGGAGAGATGTACGGTGTGCCCCTCGCCCTGCAACTCATCCTCGAAGTCGTCGAAACCGGCCCCGTAGGCCAGCCCCACGTCGGCGTTCGTGCCGCAGACCCACTCGACCGCTTGGAGGGAGAAGGCCGTCTCTTTCGGCCCAGCACCGTCGACCCAACTCTCGTGGCCGTAGCCGAGCATCTTGCCGCGACCGACATGACTTGCTGAAATCACAGGGATAGTTGAGCCGTATCCCTCTTCTGTGAACCCTATCGGGAACGCCCACTCGCCTATCGGCAGGATGGGCGAGGGCCAGCCACCCCAGTTCGTGTTGCCCATTCCCCGGCGCAGGTCATCCTGGTCTGCTGTCAGATCATGTACTGCTATCCAGAGGTTGAGTCCGACTGCACCGCCGGTGTTGTTGGCCCATATTGTGTATTGCGTCCAATCAGCACGCTCATCGGGAGTTCCCTCGATGGTGCCGTTTGAAAGAAGTGTGAGCCCGGACGGCAATGGGGGGCTGACCTCCCATGTCTCGATATCGGGGCCATCGTTGGTGGCGGGGATGAGGATGCTCTCGTTGGCCTTGAATGCGAACTCGGTGCCCAACCATGAAATGGCATCTGGTGGTAGACTGGTCACCCTAATCTGGATGAGAGTAGAGGTGGTGCCGCCCGAGTTATTGGCCCAGATTCGGTGGTATGTCCATGGTTGCAAGAGGGTGGCAGACCCACTGATTGCGCCTGTGGTGAAATTGAACGAGAATCCGAATGGGAGAGTGGGGTCAATCTCCCAGTAGTCCGGCGAGCCCCCCTCCCAAGTGGGTGTGACTTCCTCAATGGCGTCCCCCTCCCTGAGGTCGAACTGATAGGGCTCGTAATGCAGTTCGGTCACTGCTAGGTCCCTGACTGCGATGAGGATGGTCGTCGACAGAGAGCCGCCTGTGTTCTCAGCGGCGATCACATGCTCCCTAAGCTGGTGCACCGAGGTTGGGGAGCCGCGGAGGGAGCCGTCTGCCTGATGCAGCTCGATACCGTCTGGAAGCGTCGGCTCGATGCTCCACCCCGTGATCTCGCCGCCCGAAATGGCCGGGATGATCTGGACGGGCTCCCCGATGGTCCAGTAGAACGGATGGCCCTCATAGGACAGTCCGGAAGGCGGTTCGTGCAGGGTGATGATGCGGATAGCAGTCTCAACCGAGCCGCCGGTGTTGGATGCCGTCACGGTGTGATTAGAGTCGCCGAGAACACCGGCATTGCCAGAAATCGAGCCGTCCCCCAGCAGGCTCAGCCCCTCTGGCAGCGGCGGGACTGCCGACCATGAATCAGCAGTGCCGCCTATCACGAGGGGAGCGTCGATCGAACAGTGGTTGTCCAAGGAGCACTGCAGCACGTCAGCGATGTATAGGACCGAAGTAGGGGGCGCGGCGAGCACGGTGATGTCGATTGTCGTCGAGGTCGAGCCCATCGGATTGGCACCGATGAAGGTGTAACGCGTGTCCTGCGTCTCCCCGGTCGGAGTGCCTGAGATGACCCCGGAGTCATCCAGTGACAGGCCGTCTGGAAGACGGGGGTTAACCAACCAGTCGTGGGGTCCGTCGCCAGTGAAGCTCGGCGTCAGAGCTTGCATCTCTATACCGACGACGAGAATAATTGCGTCCTCGCCGTAGTCGAGTCCTTCGGGGCGGTGCATCAGTCTGCATGCATCCCCGGTGAAGACCTGCTGAGCGGTGCAGTCGTCCTCTGTGATGACGTGGACGAAGCAATCGGGGTGCGATGGTTGCTCGACGCAGTCAATCTCCTCAGGAGTCTGATTATCGAGGCCGAACAGGCCGAGGCAGCCCGAACTTAGCATCAACACCGAGAGCAGGAGGGCGGCGTTCCTCTTCGGCTGCATGGGGTTCGTAGGAGACCCATCGATGAATAAGTGTGCGGAAGCCGTGCTCCCGTTGGGGAGCACGCTCACGCGAGGCCCGGATAGGCTGGTCCTGTCTCGAAGCAGTACTGCACAGTTTGGAATTCTCCCTTGAACTCGGCGACGTCATCTCGGACTGCTGCCGAATCCTCTCCGGCAATCAGGGACCTCGCGAAGAAGCGTGCCACGTCCTGCATCTCGTCGGGCCTCATGCCGACCCTAGTCAGTTCGGGGACGCCCAGCCTGAGGCCACTGGGGGACATCGCCTTGGTGTCCCCGGGAAGCATGTTCATGTTGGTGATGATGCCGGCGTCCTCGAGCAGCGCAGCTGCGTCCCTGCCAGCACCTGAGTCGCTCTCGCCATGGCGAGTCAGGACCTGGTGGCTTGCGGTGTAATCGCGCTCCTCTGCGAGCACGTCGAAGCCCTCTGATGCTAGGGCTGCCCCCAGCGCTTTGGCGTTGGCCACGATATCGCGGGCGTAGTCGGAGCCGAACTGCTCGAACTCCGCTAGGGCTACCGCTTTGCCGGCGACGTGGTGGAGGTGGTAGGAAGAGCAGACTCCGGGGAATATCGCGCTGTTCAAGCGGCGCTGGAACTTAGCATCGTCGGAGTCCGAGAGCAGGAAGCCGCCCTGAGGCCCTGGGAAGGTCTTGTGGCTGCTCCCAGTCATCACGTCGGCGCCCTCCCGGAGAGGATCCTGGAACTGGTTGCCGGCTATCAGCCCGAGGACATGCGCGGCGTCGTACATCACCTTCGCGCCGACCTCGTGAGCGGCGGCGGCGAGCTCCTCGAGAGGAGTAGGAAACAGGAAGACGGATTGGCCGAACAGGGCGATGTTGGGCTCTATCTCTCGAATCAACTGTGCAGCGGCATCAATGTCTGGCTCCATGCGGCTCTCGAGCCATGGATAGGTCACGAGGCTCAACCCCCTCAGTCCGACCGCGCCCATACGGGCATGTGAGATGTGGCCGCCATCGGCAGTAGAAACCGCGGTGATGGTGTCGCCGGGGTTAGCCAGAGCCTTCAGGCCGGCCATGTTCGACACTGTCCCTGAGGTCGACTGGATATTGGCGAAGTTGCAGTCGAAGACGCGTTTGGCGGAGGAGATTCCAATCTCCTCTATGGTATCGAAGTCGTCACATCCCTGATAGTACCGCTTCCCCGGTAGACCCTCGGCGTACCTGCCGTGCAGATCCGAGTTGCAGGCCTTGCGAACAAGTGGGCTGAGGATGTTCTCGCTGGCTATCATCGGCAGGCTGTCGCGGTAGTGCCTGCCCGACTCATCAACTGCTTCCAGTATCCTCGATGCTGCCTCGCGAGCGCTCATGCACCTGCATCGAGAACAGGTCAAAGAGTTTAGCGGAAGCACGTGGAACGTCTGCTTTCGGACTCATCGGGGAAGAGTATTTTGAATTGAGGCCGACATGGCACCCCATGAGCCGACGCGCCACCCTAACAACCGTCCTGACTGCAATGCTTCTGGTAGCGGTTCCCTACACCGTCCTAGCGACCGATTCGGACGGCGACGGGACCGACGACGCAGACGATGATTTTCCGAACAACCCGTGCGCTGACACCGATACTGACGGGGATGGGTTGCCCGATACAGTGGTCAGCGGGTGCACTTCTCAATCAGTGGTCGCATACACCTCCTTCGAGGAACCAGATAACGGGACGAAATACTACGATTACGGTGACGAGACCACAAATCATTACCTGTGGAACAATGTGAACGAATCACATGTGGCTTACAACACAACTGGGAACGAACTTGGCTTTACTCTGTATTACGAATCGACTGGTAGCGGCGGATTGACCGATGGTGATTATTTCGGAGTAGTAACCTTCACCGGAGAAGTCGGCAACTTCACCGACGGCACGAAGGGCTACCAGATGTCGGACGTCGATGGAATCGCCACTCTGGCTCTCGATGACATCACCGCGGAAACACTGACCTTCGACCTGTTCGTCCAGGACGACGGCTGGGAGTGGAGTAGTTTGAGTTACGATTACATCAACATCTCATTCGTAGGCGCCAACTCAGATATCTCGATTCTCAGCACCTACGGCACCGACATCGATACCGGATACTCCTCATATCTGGACAATTGGACGACCACGACTGTGGCGATAGGAGCTGCTGGAAACGGCCATCTAGAGGTTGAGTTCTCATCGAACGCGGCTAAAGAGGCCATCTACATCGACAATGTCGTGTTCACCTCGACAGTGGTGCTCACGGCTGATTTGGATGATGACGGCGACGGCTGGCTAGACAGCGACGAGGTCGACTGCGGGACAGACCCCCTGGACGGAAACGATGTCCCTGCTGACGCTGATTCCAACGGCATCTGCGACGCTCTCGAGGGCGATGACTTCGACGGTGACGGGATACCCAATGACACCGATCCAGACGACGACAACGACGGCGTGGACGACGTCGATGACGACTTCCCGTTGAATCCCAACGAAACCACGGACACCGACGGTGACGGCGTGGGGGACAACGCTGACGAGGATGACGACAACGACGGTTGGATAGACGAGAACGAAGTCGGATGCGGCACCGATCCGCTGGACGACTCATCGGTGCCCGCCGACTACGACGCCGACTCCGTATGCGACCCGCTCGATGCGGACGACGACAACGATGGCACTGACGATGCAGATGATGCGTTTCCATATGATGGAACTGAGTGGGACGACACGGACGGCGATGGTAAGGGCGACAACGCCGACCTGGATGACGACAATGACGGGTGGAGCGATGCCGATGAGTCGGATTGCGGCACTGACTCGATAGACTCAGGGTCCGTTCCGGCGGATCTCGACGGCGATGGAACCTGCGATTCATTGGATGAGGACACCGACGGCGACGGCTGGAGCGATGCCGATGAGTCGGATTGCGGCACTGACTCGAGCGATGGCAATTCAACACCCTCGGATTCAGATTCGGATGGAGTGTGTGACGTCATGGACGACGACACCGACAACGACGGGTGGAGCGATGCTATCGAGGCGGACTGCGGTAGTGACCAGATGGATCCCGATTCGGTGCCTGCTGATTTAGACGGGGATTCGCAGTGCGACGCAACGGACTCGGACATAGACGGTGATGGTTACAACAACGATGACGACGAGTTCCCTAGCGATGCGGCGGAGTGGGTCGACAGCGACGGGGACGGCACCGGGGACAACGCAGACTCCGATGACGACG
>JAKUUO010000024.1 GCA_022448665.1 Candidatus Thalassarchaeum betae
TTCCAGGATGCAACCTCTCGAGATACTGAGGAGCCAGCACGAAGTCAGACTCTCCTCACGGGGGATCCAGAGGCTGACCTCGCGTCTGCCGGCCACAGTTGGTCTGACCATCAGATCGAGCATGAGGAAGCCGATGAGACTGATATTCACTTTCTTCGCAGTAGGACTTTCCATGCTAATCTTCGGTACTATGTCCCTGATGATGGACTCCATGGGCGAGGTCTTCGGAGTAGATGGTCAGAACTGGGACGCTCAGGTCAACGTGCCGTTCGGAGGAGAGGACGCGGTAATCGGATGGGCCGAGGAGAACGGGGCGGGCCACGAGTCAATGTTGGTTTTCCCAGGGAATGCCGAGGGGGACACGAGGCAGTTCCTAGCCTACGGACTCGATGTCATCTCGACCGGTGATGATGCTATGTTGCCACTCAATCTGAAGGAAGGCTCACTCCCTGCATCCGGAGCGACAATCACTCAGGTACTAGTCGACGAAGGAACCATGATGTTCCTCGAATGGGAGGTCGGTCAGACCCAGACCGTCATGTTCGGACCGTTCTCTCTCGATGTCGAGATTGCCGGGGTAACTAGGGGCGAGATCTCTCGAACTATCTACTTCCACCGCTCAGACCTCTCTGATGCAATTGGGCTAGAAGCGACTACAGTTTTCCTGAGTCTACCAGAGGGAGTCGAATTGGACCAGCAGATTGGCGAGATGTCAATCGGAATCACCCAGAAGCAGGATATGTTGGACTCCTTCGACTCGCTGCTAGAGAAGCAGCAGGGAATCTACAACGCCATTCTTGGATTGGGAGTCATCATAGCCATCGCAGTACTCTTCAACACCCTGTTGATGAACCTCTCCGAGCGCGACTCGGAGTTGGCCACCCTAAGAGTACTAGGTGCCCCGATATCGAGAATCAGGTCGATGATGCTGGGTGAGCATCTGGCGATTGGCCTGATTGGAGGAGTTCTCGCTGCGATGTTCACAATTGTCATGGCCCAGTACCTAATTTCCGCAATGGTCCAGTGGGCCTTCTTCTTCACTCTGCAACCCGACACCATGGCCGCACTCAAACTGATTCTGATCGTCGTTGTGATTTCAGTGATATGCACTCCCTACGGAACTTACCGCGTGAGCAGGATGGACCTAGTCGAGAAGGTCAAAGACCTCTCTCAGTAGTGGCCGTCTGTGCGAGTCGTCACTTGGAACCTAAATGGCATCAGGGCAGCCCATCGGAAGGGACTAGATCGATTCATCGACCTCATAGATGCCGACATCTGGCTGTTTCAGGAGACGCGAGCTCTTCCAGAGCAGATGCCCCCTGACTGGGCGCCTCCGGACGGTCATGAGGTGCTCTGGCACCCGGCTGAGAAGAAGGGATACTCAGGCGTTATGACATGCTCTCGAGTGGGTCTTTCTGAGGTCGGGCGTGGTATAGACACGGAGCTTGACGAGACCAGTGACCCCGATGGTAGGGTACTGCACACCGAGCACGGAGATTTGCACTGCGTCAACATGTACCTGCCTAACGGCTCGTCCGGTCCCGAGCGCCAGGCGTACAAGGACAGATGGATCGATGACATGCTGGTCTGGTCCAAGCGCTTCACCGACTCAGACGAGCCTGCACTGCTCTGCGGCGACCTCAACATCGCCCATGAAGAGGACGACATCTGGAACCCATCGGGCAACCGGAAGACCTCGGGGTTCCTCGAACACGAGCGCAAGTGGTTCACCCGCCTGCTCGACAGCGGCTGGCACGATCTCTTGCGCATCCACATCGGTCCGGGCAAGGGGCCGTACACATGGTGGTCGAACCGCGGTCGTGCAAGGGAGCTTGACCGCGGCTGGAGGATCGACTACGTGCTAGCCAATGCCGCCGCAAGACCCCTGTTCAAATCGGCCGAGGTGCTTCGTGAGGGGGGGCTGACCGTCTCTGACCACGCGCCTCTGATAGTCGACCTAGACATGTGATCCGCTCCCTTTGGGAGCGGGTTTTACCTCAAAAGGTGGCATGCGCCACCTTTCAAGTGATGAAGCACTGGCGAGGACGGATGACGGATACCTTAGAAGACAGGCTGGCCCGAATCCTACCGGGTGGCAAGGGAGTCTGGATCCCTATGGACCATGGGGTCGGAGAGTATCCCGAGGCAGGTCTCGAGAGAATGGATTCGACGGTCGATTCGGTAATCGAAGGGGGTGCTGATGCTATCGTCCTGCACAAGGGGGTGCTGAGCCAACAAGCCGACAGAACTGGTTGGGGCGGCTTCGTCTGCCATGTCTCCGCCTCGACTGTCCACGGAGGACCACGATCGCAGGCCAAGGTCAGTGTCGCCAACGCTGAGGAGTGCTGGCAGCGTGGCGCTATGGGAGTATCGGGACAGGTCAACCTCGGTGACGAGGCCGAGCCCGAGATGATATCGCAACTGGGCGCGCTGACCACCGAGGCGTTCCCGCTAGGAATGCCCGTACTGGGCATGATCTACCCCCGCGGCCCGAACCTCAAGATTGCGGATGACGATGACACAGGCGGTGTAGCTCACGCTGCCCGGATTGCCTGGGAACTCGGTTGCAGTGTCGTCAAGGTGCCATGGACCGGCTCAGCCGACTCATTTCACCAAGTCACTGAAGCGGTCCCGATCCCAGTTCTCATCGCGGGAGGGTCTCGAGGCATCCCGTTCCGCGAACTCCTCGACATTGTGGAGGCTGCCATGGGCGTGGGAGGCAGCGGAGTCTGCATGGGCAGACAGGTGTTCGGAACTGACGATACTGCAGCCCACGTGGCCGCTCTGCGAGCGATAATCCACGATGGGGCGAGCGCAGCTGAGGCTGCAGAACTCCTTGGGTAGTGATCTGATGGAACTCTGGCTCGATGCTACCAACACCGACTCAAACTCTCTCCCGAAGGGGGCCAGTCGTGTCTGGGATGGCAGAGCACCGGATGTCGCCGAGGTCGCACTGGGTGACTACCGCGGACAGGACGAGGCCCGCTCCCTCGTCGGGATGGTGCCATGGATCCTCCTCCGATGCTCCGACTGGACGATGATTCCATTGGAGAACATCGTCGCCGCTGCCTGTGGCAGCGGGACACGTGTGGCTGCGGCCATCTCGGATGAGGTTGACCTACCGGGTGCGGCCTTCGCGCTCGAGCACGGCGTCGATGCCGTCTTGCTACCACCAGAGACAGACTCAGGAGCCCTCTGGGCTGCAGCTAGGGAGTTGGCATCAACGAGCACCGATGAAGACGAGGCCGAGCCAACTTCCAGCGAGCTGTCGACTGCCACCGTGCTCTCAGTAGAGTCAGGTGGCGTCGGTGAGAGGCTCTGCGTCGACCTGATCGAGAGGCTTGCTCCGGGTGAGGGAATGGCAATCGGCTCCGCTTCAGGGACTCTATGCCTAATCCACGGCGAGACCCTGCCCTCGGAGTATGTGCCGTCCCGACCCTTCCGCATTAATGCCGGGGCGGTGCATGCATACGCCCTCATGGCAGACGGTTCGACCAGGTACCTCAGCGAGCTTCGTGCCGGTGATGTGGTGGCTGTGCTATCTGCGGACGGCAGTCGGCGCTCGGCCAGCATCGGACGACTCAAGATCGAGCGCCGCCCATTCCTCCTAGTCCGATTCGAGTGTGGCTCCGTAGAGGGCCAACTCATAGCTCAGCAGGCGGAGACCGCCCGCCTAGTCTCCCCTACCGGCGAGGCGCTGTCAGTGACCGGGCTGGAGTCCGGCGACGAGATGCTGGTCCGTCTCGACAGTAGCATGAGGCACATCGGGCAAGCACTGCCGGGGGAGGTGAGTGAGAGATGACGTCCTTCGGAACTGGTCGAGCCAACGGTGGGATATCGATACTCCACGCCGCAGGGCTAGGCAAGGGCTGCTCCGTCGGCCTCCAACTAGAAACCCAGGTCAGTCTGGTCGAAGGGCCGGCTTTCGTACCGCAGGACGAGCACAGGGTGCTCGACTCAGTGCTTGCTGTATGGGGCGAGTTCGGCTACCCGACGCCTGACGGCACCGGATGGAGGGTCGAAACCGAGGTTCCTGTGGGGCAGGGTCTGAAATCGAGCGCTGCCCTGGCCTGCGCAGCTGCTCGAGCTCTTAACGAGGCATCGTGGACGGGGCTTTCCGACCCCCAGATAGTCGACATTGCAGTCGCTGCACAGAGAAGGTCGGGCTGCACCATCACAGGCAGCATGGACGATGCATGGGCTGCAATCTCACCCGGGTGGAAGTTAGTAGACCCTGAGCAGGCTTCGCATGACTCAATTCTGCTTGAAGGCGACATCGAGACCGGCTTGTCCGTGCTCGTAGCCCTAAGGGGCCCTAGGAACGGGCGCGTCGAGCCTGAAGCCTTCGCAAATCAGTCGAAATTGTTCGAGCGGGCCCTGGCTTCGCTTTCCAGCGGCTCCATCTTCGCAGCAATGTCCGCCAATGGGATGGCGGTGGCCGCGGCGACCGGGGATGACGAGGCCCTTCGAATATGCAACTCGACTATTGCCAGAGGCGCGATTTCTGCTGGGGTTACCGGCTCTGGGCCAGCGATCGCAATCATCTGCTACGAACAGCACGCGGATTCGCTCGCCGAGTTCGTGCGTGAATCCGGAATGGAAGTCATAGCGGCGGCATTCACCCAATCCCGGGTGCAGAGCGAGGAGGCGTCCCGATGGGAATGAGGTTCGGGGACAGCCTCCAGGTCACCCTCTTCGGTGAGAGTCACGGCTCTTGTGTCGGCGCCCTCATCGAGGGGATGCCAGCAGGAACCCCGATCGACCCAGCCGCCCTAGCCGAGGACATAGCTAGGCGGCGTCCAGGGCGCAAGGGCCTCTCCACTCGCTCTGAGCGCGACGAGTGTGAGATCCTCTCCGGTGTCTACGAAGGCAGGGCCACCGGCTGGCCGATACTCCTGCTCACCCGCAACTCAGATGTGCGCTCGTCCGACTACTCCTTCCTCCCCGACCATCCCCGTCCAGGTCACGCAGACATGGCCGAGGGCATCCGCTTGGGTGGCGCCAACGACCCTCGCGGCGGCGGCTCACAGTCCGCTCGCCTAACTTTCGGACTGGTCTCCGCCGGCAGCCAGGTCAGAGCTCTGCTAGATGACGTCGGCTGGTCCTGTGCCGCTCATCTCCACAGCATTGGTGAAGTCAGTGCCAAGCCTCTTTTCGAGTTGGAGAGGACCGCGGCTTTGGACCCAGCCAGTGACATGGGTCGTCTGAACTGCAGAGACCCGGAGGCGGCGGCTAGGATGTCGGAGCACCTTGAATCAGTCAAAAAAGAGCTCGACACCGTTGGCTCGACCGTCGAGCTCCTCATTGAAGGCCTCCCCATCGGCGTGGGCGAGCCGTGGTTCGACGGCATCGAGCCAGCTCTCGCACGCGGGCTGATGGCGATACCCGGAGCCCGCGCCGTCGAGTTCGCCCATGGCGTCGACTCGTCATCGATGCGCGGCTCACAGCACAACGACGCTTGGCTTCCAGGCGATGCCGAGCCAGTTCCCGAGGGCGCCCAGACCGGTCAGGCCGACGGCATCCTCGGAGGCCGTTCCACCAGCGCTCCCATCAGGGCCAAAGTTCACTTCAAGCCGCCCAGCAGTCTGCCTCGAGAGCAGTTCACCCTGCATCTACCCAGCAATCAGGTGCGCCCACTCAAGGTCGGAGGCAGGCATGACCCGGTCATCGGCCCAAGGGCCGCTCCCATCGTAGAGGCAGTCGCGATGCTGGTCATCGCGGACCTCGGGATGCTCGGCGGCTTCATCGGCGAGGCTGAGTGATCAGGCGTTCTTCTCGCGCATCTGCTGGATTCGCAGAGGCAGGTTGACCGCGAACATAGCCGCTATCACCGTGAACACCATGATGGTGCCGAGAGCGACTCCGTAGACGCTCGTCAGTTCGACGCTCTCCCCCAGCCTTTCTGCTGACACCTCGTCGAAGAGCCCAACGAAAGCAGGGATGATCAGGTTGATCATCAGCGTCACCAGTGCAACCATGCCAGCGATGACAGGTGTGATGGCCAGCGCCCTGTGGTAGCGCGAGGTGATCTTGGTGACTTGCATCACGTACACCTCACCGGTTCGAATCGATGTGTCCAGCATAGAGAATCGGATGATGCCGCTGGTCAGTTCCATGTACATTACTAGGAATACCGCGTAGAAGATTAGCAGGATTTTCTGCGATATCTCCCCTTCAGGGAGAAGGTCGAGTCCGAACTCGACCTTGCTGCCGGCGAATCGCAGAGTCACTAGGATGAGCAGAACATAGGAGGCCAGTATCGCCCGCTGGTCCCGCTGGAAGATTCCGTACATCCCACCTACCAGTCCGGACAGTATGATGACCATGTGGAGAACGCCACCGAAGGCGGGGAATCCCAGCGTGTTGGTGATTGTGAACCAGACGGTTCCCGATACAGGGGTCACCATGAAGGTCAGGAAGCAGAGCACGAACAGCACTCCGGCCGAACCCATCTGCAGCGAGGAGACCATTCTGTCCGGCGGCAGGAATTTCATCGTGCTGACGATCGGCCCTCCGAAGAACGACTCGATGACGCTTGGAACGTGGACTTCTGGAATCGCATCCGCCGGAATTTCGGAACTATACTTCAGGTTCCCCGCTGCCTTCCTGCGGCTCGGGGGCGCAGACTTCACAGTCTTGCCTTCGTACAGGTGAGCAGTGTCGCTGGCATCTTCCACAGGCATATCGTCGTCGGCCATACCGTCTCACCTCCTAGAATCCCCTCGCTCCTCCTAGAGCGGTGTTGAGCAGCATGTCTGGCTCCCAATCCATCACGTTTGCACCTAGGCCACGCAACTCGCTGAGCAGGATGTCCCGCTCGGTCTTGAGGACCTCATAACCGGTCCTGTCGAGTCGCCTTGCGTCGAACTCGAACTCGAGGCTGCTCGGTGATAGGATAGTCACATCGAAGTTCCTCGCTCTGAGATCACGCACAGCGTCGATAACCGTTGGATCGTCTTCGAGCGGACTCATGATGATGACCGGGCTGCCTCGGTTGATGTGTGGCATGATTCTGTTGGTCACCACTCTCAGTGGTGTGTTGCCCCTGGCCATCGCACCTGCCAGTTTTGTCAGGAGGACATACAGTTGTTTTTTCCCGGTGTCTCGGTCGACTGAGACAATCTCATCACCGTAGGTGACGAGACCGACCGAATCACGGCGGGCCAAGAAGTACTGCGCCAGGCTCGCCGCTGCTCTGGTGCTGTACACCAGTGAGTTCCGGCTCACAGGGCCGGTCTCTGCGACCGACCTGCTGTCGACAATCAGGATGATGTCACTGACGGCGTCGCGTTCGTACTCGTTCACCATCATCTTGCCGCCACTGCGAGCGGTGGCGTTCCAGTTGACCTTCCTCATCGGGTCTCCAGGGACGTACTCTCGCAGGTTGTAGAAGTTCGAGCCCTCACCCGGGTTGCGGATGTTTACGGCCCCGGTGAAGATTTTCGGAACCCTGCTCTTGATCATGGCGTCCTTGATGTCCTCCATCTTGGGGAAGACTAGGAAGTCGTCGTAGAGGTGTATCTCACGCTCGTTGTGGAACAGCCCGAAGGCGTCCTGTACCCGTATGCACACTGGGCCGAGTGTGTAGAAGCCCCTCAGGGGCGTCTCGATGGTGTACGAGATTTCCGTCTCTCGCTGGGGGCCGAGCTCCATCAGCACGTAGTTAGCGCCCTTCTTGATGCGCATCACATCTGGTACTCTGTCACGGACCTCCAGAACCTTGGAGAGATTTGAACGGTTCTGGATTCTCAGAGTGACGTCGATCTCGCCATCCTCGAATATCCTAACAGAGGAGACTCGACGAAGTGCCGAAAGTGAGTGCAACTGGATTCCCTCATCGCCTTCGGCATCATCCATCCTCCTCCCGGATGCCGCGACATCAGCGTGCGAGGTTCGGAACGCCGCCCAGGTTAGGAAAGACAGCAGCACCACAGCGACTGTCACTAACTGGGGGTTGCGTAGGACGAGGCCGAGCAGGTAGAGAGCGACAGCCAGCGCTGCGAACATCGCTGACTTTCGACTCCATGCCACGGTCCTCCACCTCCTGCTCCGGACCCCTCTGCATCTTCCTCAAACGGTAGGAACGGGTACTTGGCGGAGGACGTCTTGGATGACTTCCCCGCTCTCGAGTCCCTTGATCTGATGTTCTGGCTTCAGGATAAGTCGGTGTGCCACTGCCAATTCTGCGATTGACTTGACATCGTCAGGCGTTACGAAGTCGCGACCGCGCATCGCCGCGGCGGCGCGAGAGGTCTTGAGCAGAGCCTGAGAACCTCTCGGCGAGGAGCCGACGAGCACTCGTGCGTCCTCGCGGGTTCTGGCGACTATCTCGACCATGTACAGTCTGACAGCGGGATCGACGTAGACATCCTCGATAGCCTGCTGCATGGCGACGACTCGGGCTGGGTCGGTGATGGTCTCTACTTCGACCGCGTCCTTCTTCCTAGCGATACGGCGGTTGAGGATTTCGACCTCGTCAGCGCGGTCTGGATATCCGACACTCATCTTCATCATGAAACGGTCGAGCTGAGCCTCAGGCAGCGGGTAGGTACCCTCCTGTTCGACCGGGTTTTGGGTTGCCATGGTCAGGAATGGCGCCGGCAGTTTGTGAGTAATTACGCCGACCGTTACTTGCAACTCCTGCATGGCTTCTAGAAGGGCCGCTTGTGTCTTCGGTGGCGCCCTGTTGATTTCGTCAGAAAGCAGTAGATTGCAGAAGATGGGCCCTGGCTTGAAGGTAAACTCGCCCTTCTTCGCGTCGTAGATGTTCGTGCCGGTGATGTCTGCTGGGAGCAGGTCGGGTGTGAACTGTACACGCTTGAAGTCGCATCCCAACGCATCTGCGAAGGTGTTGGTCATCAGGGTCTTAGCTAGTCCGGGGTAGTCCTCAAACAGCAGGTTGCCGTTCGATAGGATGTCCACCATGACGTTGTCGATAACGTGTGCCTTTCCGATGATGACCTTCTGCACTTCGGTGCTAATGGCTCCTCCGATCGCGCCGACCGCAGTCAGCTTTTCGCTCATCTTCTTCTTTCCACGTGCGGCTTCAGCCTTCTTCGCGTAACCCTTCGCGACATCATCTGGCGGGGCTTTTTCAGTTTTCTTTGCTGGTGGTGTTGCATTCATATTCATCTCTCCATTATTTCAACTATTTTTGCCCCATCGCCTGATTGCCTGCATTAGCTGGCGCAGTTCCTTGGGGGAGTAGGTTCGGCTCTGGCTGTATGCCAGTTCTACGAGCCGGGGGTCACCAATCATCGATTGGATTTCAGATGGCGGCTTTGCGGCCATTTGGTCACGAGTCAGGTCGTGGTGGACCCTGATTTTAGTGAATAGAGACTGCTGGACGCGCAGGCGGTAGGTGCTCGGGTCGAGCTTGTTGGGTCGTTGGTTGAATTTGGTTAGATCGAACACGTGACGCCAGTTCTCCTTCTCGGGGACAACCATCATGGCCACCAGTAGGAGCAGGCCGACGTTCAGCACGACCAGCCACTTGAGGAAGGTGTTCGAAGTCAGCAGTACTACGGTGCCCATGGTCTCGACGAACGGCGCGGAGATCACTCCGGTGATGTGACGGCTCTCGTCGAAGACGACTTGGAACTCCCCCTCATCGTTTCTGATTTCGCCGGACAGCTCTAGGTTGTCGAACTCCATCATCGAATGAATCAGGAGATCATAGTAGACCTCGTTGCCTTGCCACTCGTTGTTGTCGTGAATCTCTTGCATCCAGCAACTTCCGATAACACCCTCGCAGGAAGGGCTCAAACCGGTCGCGACTGCCTGAGGCAGGGTCCACAGTCGGTTGGAGAAGGCCTCCTCGTCGGAGACGAAGACGATGCTGCCGGTTACATGCAACTTGCCGATGTCACCGCCTACTAGGCCGCCCTGTCCGGTGCGAACCTGGTCGTAAGCGACGATGTTGGGGTAGTCGAAGCGAATCATCAGTGTCAGGTCACCGGGGGCTGGGTTCAGCGCGTTGCTAGCATCGCCATCGCCCATGAGGTCGATGAAAGCTGACGACGAGGCCCTAGCGAGTACCTTGACGTCCCTGTGTCCAGGGTCTTCAGTGTCTTTGAGTGATGGCTCGAACTTCATGCCCGTGGGAGAGCGGAACATGACCGGAATCCTGCAAGAGACAGGGTTTTCGTTCACAATCTGGAACTCAGAGCACCCTTTCCTGGAAGCCCCCGCTCCCATCTCGTCGACGTCCTCCTGCACTGCAGCGACACTCCAGACATTCTGCCATGAGGGATAGAGTGGGCCATCGTCGTCGTATTCGAGCCAGTGCTGATTTTCGTCGTTCAGAGGGTATCCGAAGTAAGTGACCCCGAACTTGGTGGCCAGCCGGTTCGCGTTAGTCCCGTCGGCTGCGACAATCACCTTGCCGCCCTTCTCAGTGACGAAGTCGTATATTGCATCAGCTTCAGTCTCGTCAATAGGCTTCTCTGGAGCGATAATCAGGAGCATGGTGCGATGGGGATCCTTCCAGTCGTTGACCAGCATTGGTGTGGACATCGTGTTGGCGATGAAATAACCGTCATCCGAATCCTCGCCGTCGCCGTCGGGATCCGCAAGCGAGTCCCGCATGTCGGAGAGCTGGTACAGTTCCTCGTCCTCGTATGCAGAATAGGCGGTTGACTTGCCCATCACGAACAGCATCGGAAGAAGTAGGAGGAGCACAATGGTAATCGCCAAGGATCCAATCACGTAGGTGGCGAATTGGACTTCTTCCTTTGCCTCATCAGCCATACAGATTCCTACCTTTTCCCAAATTGTATGCTATGGCAGCACCTACGGTGCTTAGGCGAGGGTCATTTTACAGTTATATGTTGCTGATGTTAGTTTATTCTGACGAGTCGATTTCATCATCTTCAGTGTTCTTTATGCACCTTCTCAGTACTGTGATATCAGCGCCTCAGTCCCCTGCTAATGAACGTCTCCGATTGCTGGCGAACAATGCTACTGCCAGAGCGCATAATAGTGATGCTATGCCCGGCGCTGGCAGGCTTGAACTAACCACCTCCACAGGATCGTTCGGATCGTCCGGTTCAGTGGTGTCGTCAGGATCCTCCAAGGGGGGCTCGACTACAACCGTTGTCTCGTCGCTGGCGAGTACCGAGCCGCCAGAATTCATCGCCCCGTTGGAGGAGACGGTGACCTCGATTTTGCAGTTCCTGCGAGGATGGCTCTCGGATGCGGTGGCTACGAGGTCTGCCTCAGTCGTCTGGCCCGCGCCGATGTCCCTGGTCATCAGCACGTCCAGTCCGTTGTCGGTGGTCAGCAGCGGGCAGTTGTCTGTGACCTCGACTTCGCCGATCTTGTCCTGCACGTTTCCCCTGTTGGACACAGTGACTCGTAGGATGACGTCCGAGCCTGCGTTAATCGGGCCGACAGGGTCAGCGAGGTCGATTTCCATCGAATAGATCGTCGGAATCTTCAGATCGCCTGTGGCTTCACGGCTCTCTCCCGGCAGACCGATGGGCAGACCCGCTCTGGAGACCAGATTGGCGGTGATAGTGAACTCCTCCTTGGAGTCCGCTGCAAAACTCCAGACATCTATGCCGGTCACTGAGAGAGTGAATGACTTGTTCGTACCGGCGCTGATGGTCTCTGACTCAGGGCCATCGGCCTCGCCGCTGAAGGGAATTTCGTACTCGAACTCGACCTCGATGTCCAAAACCTCCTCATTATCAACGAAGAACTGAATCGTTGACCTCCCTTCCTTGTCGACGTTGAAGGGAATGTCTTCATTGTCGTCGTGGTATTCGATTCCGAGGTCCCATGCGCCCAACTGGCCCTGCACAGGCATCGCGGAGGCTAGAAGCAGGAGTGAGATGCCGATACCCAATCCAAATTTCATATTAGACTTCCAATAGACCGCTGCTCGCTCGCTTCGTTAAGACCTTGACCATCTTGCGTCTGTACGACGGAGGGTACCAGGTGTTCAGCACTGGCCTGACCGCTTTCCTAATCGCCTCGGCCAACTCGTCGACGCTGTCCTCGCCGCTCCAACCCTCGAGTGCAGCCCCCGCCTCCTCCGGGTGGTACCCCGGAATCGCCTCGAGTCCGGTAGTAGCGACTCTGAGTCCGGAAGGGACTCCATTGGAGCCAGATTTCCACAGTACCGCGACCCCCGCCTCGGGGAAGTCCCATGATTCTCTCTGTCGCAGCTTCTGGTAGTCTCCCTGCCACTCCGAGTTGTCCTCAGGCAAGGTGAGGTGAGTAACCAGTTCACCAGGCTCCAAGACGTTGCGAGTGATCCCATCTAGTTCGAAGAACTCGGTCAGAGGCATCGATCGTGTGCCAGTTGGGGTGGCTAGGTGGATGGTCGCGCCTAGGCACATCAGCACCGGGGCGAGGTCGGCTTGGTAGGTTGCGACGCAGAGCGTGTTCTGGTTTGGGATGACTCTGCAGTCGGCCCCGGTCCCGCAATCGCACTTGTAGCACCATTCAATGGACTCACGCCACCCCTCGGACTGGTTGAACCAGAAGCATCGAGTGTCGAGGCAGATATTCCCTCCCACCGTTCCCGATCGCCGCAGCATCACGCTTGCAACCATGCCCGACACCTTGGTAATCAGCGGGTGCACGGTATCGGACTCGACGAGGTCCTGCAACCGTACCATGGCTCCTATGTGGGTGTGTGTGAGTTCAGAGAGTTCTGATACTCTCGCCAGTGAGATGACGTGCGGCTTTGAGTTTAGGTGCCACTTGTAGTTAGGCAGTAGGTCGGTACCGCCAGCTACCCAGTCAAACTCGTGACCGGCCTCGGCGAGCCCGCCTGCGATTGACAGTGCCTCGTCTAGGGAGCCGGGAGTGTGCAGGGAGAAGGGTGGCATGCGCATCAGGAATCACCCTCCCGTCCATGGTGATGCCCATGGTGATGCTTTTGATCGTGACCAATGAAATATACGCCAGCAAAGAAAATGCATGCATGAATGCCCGTCAATATGGCCGTTCTCGTCGCACCCTCTTGTATTGCTGAAAGCACTTCAGCAACATGGAGGACGCCGTCCAATCCAAGAAGAAACTGAACACTGCGAAGAACTCCGGTTCGTACCTTTTCATTCATTGCATATCGCCTCGATGCCTGCGTTCAATGTGTTTCCAAGCGCTGCCAGCCAAGCGGGGATTGTCGACGTACTCGCCACTGGGAGTCACACTGACGATCCAGCGTTCATCCTGCTCGTCGGCCGGAATCTCTGGGTCGAACCCGAACAGCGCCCCGTTGTTGTAATCAGGCGGATCTGGATCGGTGTTGCGAGCGTTGTCACGCTCATCGTGCTCGGCTGCACGGGCCTCCAGAACACCTTGGAGATCCGAATGCTCCAGCTTGGGCGAAGTTAGTTCGAGGGGGCTGGAGACCCCCTCTTCCTTACACCGCCCCTCGATCATCTTGTGCATCCTGTCGGGGGTTATCGGCAACTCGCTGGTGCGGACGCCGACCGCATCGTGGACCGCGTTGCAGACCGCGGGTAGAATCGGCAGCAGCGGGCCCTCCCCGGCTTCCTTGGCCCCGAAGGGGCCTTCGGAGTCGTTCGACTCGACGATGATAGGCACAATCTCCGGCATCTCGTGTACCGTGGGAATCTTGTAATCGAGAAGGTCAGGGTTCAGCAGGTGCCCGTTTCTGCTGTAACGCATCTCCTCGCTGAGCACCTGCCCCAGTCCCATGTGACAAGAACCGATCATCTGTCCCTTCACCGCTAGGGGGTTGAGCGCCTTGCCGCAGTCGTGCGCAGCCCACACCTTCAGTACCTGGGTCTGACCGGTCTCGACGTCGACCTTGACCTCAGCGACATAGGCCGAGAAGGAGTATGCTGGAGCGATTCCCGCACCTGCTCCCTTGTGCACCCGACCCATCGGCGGGGTCCTATAGGCACCGGTTGAGACCAGAGCACCGGTTTCCTCTTGCGCCTTGTGAAGCGCCTCTAGATATGAGACTCCAACCGCGGGGTCGTCCTTGCGGTAGATGCGCCGGTCGCCCATCACCAGCTTCTCGACCGGCGCATCGGTGACTTCGGCAGCCGCACCAAACAATTTCTGGCGGATTTCCATAGCCGCGGATATCGCAGCGTTGGCGTTCATGAAAGTGACGCGCGACGAGTAGGATCCGAGATCAACCGGGGCGGTATCCGTCTCCCTGCTCCTGATCCTAATCATCTCCAACGGCAGTCCGAGGACCTCGGCCACTGACTGGGCGACTACGGTGTCGGAGCCCTGGCCTATCTCGGCAGCACCGGTGTGGACGGTCACGCCGCCGTCCATGTCGACCTTGAGGTGAACCGTGGCGTGGGGGAACTTGTTGGGCTCCCAGTGTATCGGAAGCCCGCTTCCGGAGATGAAGAAGCCGCAGCCGATGCCTATTCCGTGACCATCTGGTAACTTGCGGAACTTCTCTTTCCAACCCGAAGCCTCCCTGACTCTCTCGAGGCACTCCCGCATGCCGATGCTGGTGACTCTGAACCCGGTAATCGTGGCTGAGTTGGGAGGTAGCAGGTTAGCGAGTCTGAATGTGATAGGGTCGACTTCTAGCTGCTCGGCCAGATCGTCCATTCCGACCTCGACGGCGCAACGTGAGTTCACCGCTCCGTGGCCTCGCATGGCACCACTCGCTGGCTTGTTTGTCCACACCCTCGCGCCGGTGTAGTGGAAGGCTCCGATCTCGTAGGGAGCGGTGTGCAGGACACCGTTGTAGTAGGTGGTGACGTGACCGAACGAAGCGAAGGCACCGCCGTCGATCAGAGCGTCGGTCTCGATTCCGCACAGCCTGCCCTCGGAGTCGGCGTGCAGGTTCATCTCGATTCTCGAGGGATGCCTACCGCGATTGACCAAGAAGACCTCCTCGCGGTCGAAGTTGATTCTCACCGGCCGCCCGGCCTTACGTGCTAGGATGGCAGCGCACATCTCATGCGGGAACGGGTCGGACTTGCCACCGAATCCCCCACCTACGAAAGTCCGGTAGACGTTGATCTGATGCATAGGGATATCCAGCACGTCGGCCAGTGCTCGGTGAACGTAGTGGGGAACCTGTTGGGGGGTGTACAGAGTCAGTCGGCCAGACGGCTCCCAATGGGCGACGACTGCGTGCGGCTCGGTGAATCCATGGTTGGCTCCGGCAAACAGCCAGTCCGACTTGTGGCTGGCCACGGCGTTCTCAGTCATGCCGTCGATGTCGCCGAACTCCTGGAACACCCTTTTCTGGATGTTCGAGGAGCCGATGTGGTACTTGCCTCTGTCATGAATAGGCTCGTCAGCGTCATCCAGTCCCTTGCGCATGTCGTGAGTAGCATCCATCTCCTCATACTCGACCTCTATCAGACGAACTGCTTCCCTAGCAGTCGACTCGTCTACGGCAGCGACGCAGGCGACCAAGTCTCCGATGTGGCGGACCTTGTCCCGTGCCATCGCGTGCTCGTCCTTGGTCACAGGAAGCACACCGAAGGTGCCGCTGGCATCCTGTCCCGTTGCGATGGCAGCCACACCAGGTAGTTCCAGTGCCCTCGTCGCGTCGATGGAGAGAACTCTGGCGTAATGGTGCTTCGAGCGGACTATCCTGCCGATCAGTTCCCCTGGCAGGCGAACGTCATCCCCGTATCGGGCCTGCCCGGTGACCTTCCAGCGGCCGTCGATGAGGGCAGTGGTTTTACCGATTGCAGAACCGGTCACCAGATCGTCGTGCTTGTGGCCTCCGGAACCTCTGGTCTTGGCGATGCGATCTTCGTCACGCGACTCGCTGAACTTACGACTGCCTCCTGAGCCAGGTCGTGGAAATGGCAACTTGCCACCTTGCTGCCGGTAGCCGACCACCTTGTCTTTCTCATCGGCCATCTGCAATCACCTATGCTTCTCCACTGTATCCAGGATGCGGGTCACTCATCGCATCTGTCGCATCCGGCGTGCCTCTGCCAGAGACGAGTATCTCCGAGGCAGCGCGCACGGAGTCCACAATCTGCTGGTAGCCGGTGCACCTGCACAGATTCCCCTCGATAGCGGACTTGATTTCACCGTCTGAAGGGCTCGGGTTCTCGTCTAGCAAAGCAGAGATGACGACCAGGAAGCCCGGTGTGCAGAAGCCGCACTGGCTCCCGCCGTACTCAGTGAAAGTCTGCTGGATGGGGTGCAAGTGATGTCCGTCAGAGAGCCCCTCGATGGTGGTGATATCACAGCCGTTGGCCTCTTGGGCAAGCATCAGACAAGACAGCTTTGGAGTCCCGTCGACGAGCACGCTGCAACACCCGCAGGTCCCCATGTCACAGCCTCGCTTGGTGCCAAGGCTACCTGCTTGGTCACGCAAGACGTCGAGCAGAATCGCATTGCTTTCGATATGCAAAGCGACCTCTGCTCCGTTCACACTGGCGGACCACGGAACCTCGTCCGGCGCCGGCAGCATCGGGAGTCGGAACTGAACCATGCAGTGGCCACACCAGACGTGTCATCCTTTGAGCATTCGGTTTGACCCCTGCGGGGTCAATGCAAGTCCTCGGCGGCCATTCTCATGATTTCCGATTCGGCCCTCTGGAGGTGTTCCCCAAGGGTGCTGCGGGCCATTCCCAGTTCACCAGCCAACTCTCTCAGAGAGACATTGGACTCTAGGTCGTAGTACCCCCTTCTGACCGCATGGGCGACGACTTCTTTCTGCCTCTTGGTCAGTGCCTCCGACCACCCATTGCTCTCTTCGCCCCTAATTGATTGAACTTTGATCTTGTCCGGAGGCATGACCATCCTCAGCAGGGCTAGGAATCTGCGAATCGACTTGGATAGGCCTGAGATTCTGAGCTCCATCCCCCTCTCGGCGTCGATGCCGTAGGGCGGTTGGATGTGTATGTTGGACATCTCGATCGCCGATATGGCGAGAGGATGCTTACAGAGCAGGCTCACCAGGATGCCATCATCGTCCTCCTCGTGCTGCTCGAGGACCTCGAAACTGTCAAGATTGGATATCTCATCCACCGAATGCCCCTCGCGCATCTTGATCTCTGCTAGTTGGGTGACGCCCTGATCACTCACGGCGAGATGCCCGAGTACTTCCACTCTCTCTGCTATCTCGAGAATTCTAGAGAGCTCCTTGGCTCCTCTCAGGGAGGAGATTTTCCATCTCAGGACGACCTTCCTCATACTCGCTGCAAGTCAGTTCAGGTATTGAAATCAGCGGACCGTTGCTAATTCCAGTAGGCCTCGCGAATCGCTTGGTTTGCCTCCATGCACATAATCACGTCACCGGGCCTGTTGGCAATCGTAGAGGTGCCGTTAAGGTGCTCGATAATGGGCATGACGTTGCTTTCGTTCACGACTCCCCAGCCCACCTGCGTACAAGGTGCGATGGGCGAAATCGGAGTGGTACCCGAGAGCGGGTCCCAGGTGTTGAACGAGGGATACCATCCCGAGAGATTCAGGGTGTTGCGAAGGTCGTCGTTGGTCAGGGTGAAGTTCGTCCCGTTGACCATCAGCCCACTGCGTGTATCGGGGTCGGCGCCCGACGACATGTCTCCGAATTCGGATCGGAGGTGCATCAGGACCTTCGAAAGCAGCCCGGCTGTCCTCGGAGTGGCGAACGAGGTTCCCGAGGTTTCGTGGTAGCCGTCAATGTCGTCGTGGTTGGGCAGTACCTGCGTCCAGTCCGCGGCGACATCGGGGTAGGAGCCGCTCATGGTCTCCTTCTGGTCGTCACCTTCCTCGGCGTAACCCGAGACGCCGATGCTCCAAGGTGGGCCGGCTGTGGAGTCCTGAATAGCGGGTGAGGGAGAGTTGTCGGCAGCGCCGGTGTGGAGCTTCTTCTTCTGCACCACAGCGACCTTCGTCGCATCCTCGATACCCGGCACTGGAACGGAGAGTATAGGGCCGAAACTCGTGGTGATCAGGTCAACCAGAGGCTGGTTAGCAGCTGCTAGGACGGCAGCGTCGCTGAAACCCTCGACGAAGAAGATGACAGCATCCGGATTGGCGTTGAGGACGGCACCGGTCACAGCCGTGCCGTGCCCGTCCTGCGGGTCGTCGAGAATCGG
>JAKUUO010000025.1 GCA_022448665.1 Candidatus Thalassarchaeum betae
AGCGGCACCGACCCCGGCGAGTCTTCGTTCGTGGTCTCCTACTCCGAATACGACAACGACCTCGCCCTGCTGGTCCGCGGGGACGCTTTTCCCGGCTCCCGCTCCGGCTACTCCGCTCAGGGCTTGGACGGCGCTAACATCTGCGTCGGAATAGGGAGCGTCTGGGAGGCTGAACTTGTGGACTGGTTCTCGGCGCGTAATATTGCATTCACCTCAGTGCCTGTCGCTGACCTCGCCGAGGCCAACGCCAAGTTCATCGACGGGTCATGCGATGCGGTGGCTGGCGAACTGCTGTACCTCGTGCAGAGAAAAGCTTCGATGGACGCAGATGGTTCGATGAACGGGGTCGATATCTGGATAACGAACTCTGTGGGGGATGCCAGTGGTGGCACCGAGGACTACTCCACCGCGGCAGGCTGGAGCGTACTCAACCTGACCATCGAGCAGGACTACGGGACCTCCTCATACCTGGCTGCCGCGCACGGCGAGATTACCCTAACCGGCACGTGCATAGCCAACTGCACGAATCAATCAGCAGTAATCCACCATACCTACGTGTTCTCCACTGAGAGTTTCACGGCCAACTACTCGACGTCGAGCGGCGGCTTAGATATCAGCAACACGTGCGAGGGCATGTCAAACCTCGATTCGTGGCCCGGTTATTTCGGCCCGCCGGGATTGGAGTGCGAGCTCGATATGACCATGTTCGCATCATTGAATGCAGCCTACTGGTGGGAGTACGACATCACGAGCTTCGACGACTACGATTTCGCCTGGAGCGACTGGTCGTACTACGTGCTGTGGCAGTCGACGGCTGTCACCATGCACGAGTGATAAGACACCTATCTGGGTCAGTTTGGTCCACACGCGGAAGAGTCATACGCTTCTGCCCCACCTTTGCACCATGAGCAAAGTAGCCGCAATACAAGCCGCATTCGAATCCGGAGATGCCGAGGCACTGGAAGCCCTAGTCCATGACGACTATCGGTTCATCCCACACGTTGGTGGAATGGTGATGGGCAAGAGTGACTTCATCGCCATCGCAGGCAGTGGTGGCGTGACCATGGAGAACCATCGCATCCTATTCGAGAATGACGAGATCGGCATCGAGCACGGAATCGCACACTTCGCCAACGGCTCGACCTCTGAGGCCGTATTGACCTTCAATCGCTTCGAAGACGGGAAACTCATCCTGACCGAGACGGGTGCCACTCCGCTGAGTGATGATTACCAATTGATTGGCACTTAGGATAATTTGGTGCCGAGAGAGGGACTTGAACCCTCGACCTTCGGATGTCTCAGACAATCTTCAGTTAGGCTGTTGCGCTCATCGATGTATCTGCGGAGAGTGATTCCCCGCTGAATGTTACCCTATGAGTCCGACGCGCTACCAACTACGCCACCTCGGCTGGGCACTTCGACTACCGGTGACCATTTGAGCGTTCGTGCCGCGAAAATGTCCCGTTCGGGCCACCGGCCGCACGCGCAGGGTTGATTTGCGCACCGCTCCCGCCGGTGACTGGATTCCATGGTCGATGTCGACGACGCGATGCGCACGAGCGCCTACTCCGGTGGTGGCAAGCGGCGCAAGAAGAGCGATGCCGACAAGCGGGAGGAGAAGCAGAGCCGGGTGATCGAGCCGTTCGACCCCGCCGAGCACGCCCTCAAGGAGAAGGGCGAGGCGATCTCGATGTGGATCGTCGTCATCTACGGTGTGACCGTCTGCGTGCTCATGCGCTACGTGTTCATGCCCACGCTGCCCGGGCCCGAGAGGGTGCTGTGGCTGCTGCCCATGCTGCTCGCAGTCACCGTCCCCCCGCTGCACAGGGTGCTGATGCCCAGCGAGTACTACGACATGTTCACCATGAGCAACTGGTTCAGAGCCTGCTTCCTGTTCGTGTTCAGCTGGCTCGCGCTCTCGTTCCTGCTCGTCAACCCGCCGATGGCCGACATCGCCGCCCCCGCGGTCGGCGGTGGTCTCGACATCGAGATCACCGATGGCGTCGAGAGTTCCCGCTGGAGCAAGGGCACCTACACGCTGGGACTGAACCAGGACACCGTGGACGTCGTCCTGGGGATGGGCGTGCGCGACAACATCGACGCCGCGAACGCGACCATGGTGGCCAGCGTATGGTACCACGGGGAGCTGCTCAAGGACTCCGACGGACTGGTCATCGGGGACCTCGCCAACGGCACGGTAGCCAGTCACACGGAGGCCATTGCCGCCTTCGATGCGGTCAACGGCAACTGGACCCGGGGGGATGCGAAGAACAGCCTCACCGGTGACAACCTGGGCCCGAAGGTCACGCCTCGCTCGGAGGACATCGGGCTGGCTTGGGACCTCGGCGAGCTCGGCCCGGGCGAGTACACCGTTCAGATCAGCCTGGTCGAGGACGGCGCTCCCTGGAGCACCGGCCAGAACTCGTGGTCGGCCGAGTACACACTGGTGATAACGCAGATCGCCTAGTTGCCGATGAGCGAGCAGATCCTCGCCGTCATAGCATCGAGCTGCAGGGCCTCGCCGCCGCCCTCGACCATCCGGAAGTCGCACTCCGCCATCGCCTCGGTGACCGCCAGCTTCTGGGCCTCGTCGAGGAACGCCGCGGAGCCGAGCTCGCGGTGCAGCTGGTTGACCATGTCGGTGCCTGCCAGCCCGAACCTGTCGAGCGTGTCCTTCAGCCTGCGACGGGCCGGCTGGAAGCCGTCCTCCTTGCAGGCGAGGATGAACCCGTGCAGCTCCTCGGGGGGCGCGGTGGCCGTGGTCTCGTAGACGAGCTCTCGGGTCACGTTGGTATCGAGCGAGGCCGCGACCTGCAGCGAGGTGATCGCCTTGCGCAGGTCGCCGAGGCTGACGTGGGCGATCGCCTCGGCGGCCTCGACGTCGAGGTTGATGCCCTCGGCGGCGGCCACCGAGTTGATCATCTCGAGGACCTGGTCCTCGGCTATAGGGCGGAACCGGAACACCGCGCAGCGGGACTGGATAGGCTCGATGACCTTGGAGGAGTAGTTGCACGAGAGGATGAATCTGCACGTCTGCGAATTTTGCTCCATGATCCTGCGCAGCGCTCCTTGGGCATCGGGAGTGAGGGCGTCGGCCTCGTCGAGGAAGATGACCTTGAACGTGGTGCCCGGCGAGGGCGCGGTCTTGGCGAACTGCTTGACCTTGGTGCGGATTGACTCCAGTTTGCGCTCGTCGCTGGCGTTCATCTCCAGGAGGTTCATCCTGTAGTCCTCGCCGAACACATCCTTGGTCAGGGCGAGGGCGGCGGTCGTCTTGCCGGTGCCCGGTGGCCCGGCGAACAGCAGGTGCGGGAAGGTGCGCATCTCGGCGTACGCCTTGAGCCGGTCGACCACCGCCCGCTGGCCCTTGATGTCGCCCACGGTCTGCGGGCGGTGGCGTTCGACCCAGAGTTCGCTCATGACAGTCCTTCCTCATCCCGATGCGGGCGTTCATGAATGTTGTGAGCGGCGCGGCGCGCCTCTGCTCAATACCTCTCTTCGTCGTTCGGGAAGTCCACGTTGCGGACGTCCTCGACGTACTGCTCGACGGCTGCTTCGACGGCATCGCCGACCTCAGCGTACCGCCTCAGGAACCTCGGTGAGAAGTCCTTGGTGATTCCGAGCATGTCGTGCAGCACCAGCACCTGGCCGTCGCAGTCGGCGCCGGCCCCTATGCCGATGGTCGGGATGTTCAGCGACTCGCTGGCCTGCTTGGCCAGCTCAGCGGGAATCTTCTCGAAGACCACCGAGAAGCACCCTGCCTCCTCGAGCGCCTTGGCGTCCTCCATCAGCTTGGCCGCCTCTGCCTCCTCCTTGGCCCGGACGGTGTAGGTTCCGAACTTGTAGATCGACTGCGGGGTCAGCCCGAGGTGGCCCATCACGGGGATCCCAGCGTTGACGATCCTCTCGACCGACTCGCAGACCTCGGAGCCGCCCTCGAGCTTGACGGCGTGCCCGCCGGACTCCTTCATGATGCGGATCGCCGAGTCGAGCGCGGTCTTCGAGTCGCCCTGGTAGGAGCCGAACGGCATGTCGACGACGACCAGGGCCCGGTCCACCCCGTTGACCACGCACTGGGCGTGGTAGATCATCTGGTCGAGCGTGATCGGCACCGTGGTCTCGTTTCCGGCCATCACGTTGCTGGCCGAGTCGCCGACCAGTATGACATCGATTCCCGCGCCGTCGACGAGGCGTGCCAGCGAGTAGTCGTACGATGTCAGCATGGCGATCTTCTCGCCGGCCTGCTTCATCTTCAGCAGAGTCTGGGTGGTGACCTTCCTGGCTCGGGTGGAAACCATGGCACTCCCTCTGGGAGTGTTCCGAGCGCGATTGACGCCTTCAACCACACGCCTGCGTTCTCAGTCCTCGGCAGCCATTGTCTCGAGAGCCATCAGGAACTGGTCCAGGTGGATCAGGCCGTCCCCGTTCTCGTCTGCTGCGTGGAAGTACTCTCGCAGCGTGTCTGTGTCCTCGTAGTCGATTCCCATGGCGTCGACGGTGGAGATGAACTGCCTGAGGGTCAGCAGCTTGTTGCCCCATGTGTCCGCGGCGTAGAAGGCGGCAGTGCGCCGACGGGACTCGGCCCGGTAGGGGTCGGAGGACATCAGCCGGAAGGTCTCCCACGGCGAGACCTTGTGGCTCTGGTGCCTTCTGCCGTAGCCCATGTAGATCAGCCAACCGACCACGCCCGCGGTCACAGCGCCGATGACGGCCTCCGCCCCCATGAAGTAGAGAAGTAGAGTTCCCGAGGCGATTCCGAATAGCTGCAGCAAGGGACGGAGCGGAGCGTTGTACTCGGGCTGGTACCATGCGTGTGAGGGCGTCGCCTTTCTCAGGACAAGCACGGAAAGGCACATCAGGATGTACACCATTATCTGGAATCCGGAAGCGTACTCGGCGACCTGATGGACGTCTATGGTGAGCAGAGCGACGGCCATCCCAAGAGCGGTGAGGGCGATCGCGATGTGGGGCGTCTCGAACCTGGGGTGCACGTCCTCGAGCAGATCGGGTAGCAGGTTGTCCCGGGACATGGCGAACAGGTACCGTGAGGAGGCGAGGATTCCTGCTAGTGACATCGATGTCATCGTCAGGATGGCTACGACTGCGGCGAAGATCGCCACATTGCTACCCCCTACGACCTCAGCGAAGGCGCGGACGGGGTCCTCGATGGCATGACCGTGTGAATCGAAGAATGCCTCGTGCGGAACCACAGCCACCATCGTAGCGACCAGTGCAGCATAGAGCACGGCCCCTATTGCGAGTGAGGTCATGATGCCCCCTGGCAGGTTCCTGCCGGGATTCTTGATTTCCCCGCCTATGGCCGCAACCTTGGCAACCCCTGCATAGGAGACCAGAACGAAGGCGGCAGCCTCGCCCATCTTCGTCCAGTCACTCGTGGTCTCCAGCACTGGTCGGGCCTTCGAGTAGTCTGCCTCACCGGAGACGATTGCCCAGATGGTCAGTCCGATTAGCATGAGGATGGACAGGGTGACGATGGGCGTCTGCACGGACTTGATCCTCTTCATGCCGAGGATATTGACGATGGCTATCAGTACCAGCAAACTGAGGGCCGCCTGAATGGCGGGGACATCGGTCCCCAGATATCCCTGAACGAACATCAGGTAGGCCGAGAATCCGATCAGGGCGAAGGCGGCCTTGAGCAGGAAAGAGGCCCAAAGTCCGAGCCCGGCTATGGTCCCGAACAACGGCCCGAAGGTCCGCTCGATGAATACGAAGGACCCCCCGGAGGTCGGCATGGCCGAGGCCAGCTCGCTCTGGCTGATCGCTCCAGGTAAAACCACGAGGGCGGCCAGGACGTAGGCCAGCCATACCCCTCCTCCGACCATAGCATAGGCGAGTGAGGGCAGAACGAACAGCCCGCTCCCTATCATGGCCGAGAGCGAGATGATGACCACCGAGAACAGCCCGAGTTTGCGCTCCAGGGTGTCGGAGACCGCCTCGATGGGCTGCAGGACGATGCCGACTAGGTCCTTCGGACCTATCGGTCTCATGGTCTGCCCCGAATCAAGGCCGTTGTTGAAGGTTCTCCCTCCGAATCCTTCTTTGTCGCCGCTCCTTCTGGGAGATTGAAATGAGGGTCCTGTACGGCATTCTGGCAGTCATGCTGATGGCAGCACCGCTGAGCGGATGCTTCGGGATCGGAGGTAGTGGTGGACTATTCGGAGAGGAAGAGGAAAAGGAGCCTCTGCGACTCAACCACATCCAAATGGAGGGGACCCACAACTCCTACCACATCGAGCCGCTGGTCTCGCCGACCAGAGAGTACCTCTACACGCACGAGCCGCTGAACGTCCAGGCCGCCGAACTGGGAGTGCGCCAGTTCGAGATCGACGTCTGGTGGGACGTGCGCGAGGGCCTTCGGGTCTACCACAACCAGTACGACTCGGGTACGACCTGCCCGACCTTCGAGGACTGCCTGAGCACCCTGCTTGCCTGGTCCGAGGCCAACGACCGGCACCACCCGCTGATGATATGGGTCGAGCCCAAGGACTGGCCCGAGCAGGCCGCTGACATCACCACGACCGTGGAGCTCTCGGGGATTCTGCAGGACATCGAGGACGAGATAGCCGAGTTCTGGCCACGGAACCGCACCATCACCCCTGACGACGTGAGGGGCGAGTGGCCGACCCTCAACGACGCGATCCTAAACGACGGCTGGCCGCTGCTCGAGGAGAGCCGGGGCAAGGCTGTCTTCGTGCTGCTCGCAGGCGGCGACATGCGCGACCTCTACGTCGAGGACCACCCGGGACTCGCCGGCGCCCTGATGTTCACCCTCTCGCCCGAGGGGAGCGGCGAGGCCGCCATCTTCTCGCTTACCGATCCCATCGGAAGTGGTGAGGACATATCCCGGCTGGTCAGCGAGGGCTACATCGTCCGCACCCGCGCGGACAGCGGCGGCGAGGAGCCGGACAACAACGACACCGCCCGGTTCGAGGCCGCACTCGCCGTCGGGGCCCACAGCATCTCGACCGACTACCCGGGCCCGGTCGATGGGATGGACTACTGGATCGCGATACCTAACGGGACGCCAAGCCGCTGCAACCCGCTGACAGCGCCGACATGGTGCGCTTCCGAGGACATCGAGTCACTCTGAGCCGGCCTCTGCGCTGCTGCCTGCCTCGGCGGCTTCTGCCTTCCCCCTAGTCAGGGCTTCTGCGCGCTTTCGGTGGTTGCCGTGGCCCATGAACGAGCCCAACAAGATGGCGCCCGCGAAAAACGGGGGTGTCCAAAACGCCACGGCCAACGGTTTGACCATGGGGGCCACTAGTTCGAGCGTGTTCCCTCCTAATGCCAGCATGGGAAGTGCTGGAATAAATGGGAGCGCGATCAAAAAACTGACTGCCCCAATGGCACCTGCGACTATCGAAGCAGACAAGTCCCTGCCGAACATCTCGTCGGTAACTTCGCCTCCGCAGGATGCGACCGTGTAGATCTCCTCGGCCTTCAGTGAGCGTTTGGCTACCTCCGCGTTCGCAAGGGCCTCCTTCTTCCTCTCCTCGGGGGTCGCGTCAGGGAGCGCATCGTCCCACCAGCCCTCCTCCTTCTGAATCGCATCCCAGTCCGGTGGCAAGGGGCGGGGTTCATGTTCTGGGGCTGGGTCTGTGCGAGGCTCGGGGTCCTCGGGTATCGCCTTCATTATCTGAGGTTCGTAGTCGGGGTCTCCCTCTGACAGTGTCTTCCGTCTCTCCTCGTATTCCGTCCTAGTCTCCGCATCTGGGTACAAATGCCTGTGGGCGTAGCAGTAGAACAGGTTCCTGAATGCGACTCGCCTGCAAGCCTTGCCGTTTGGCTCGACGTGCTTGCAATTGATTATCTCCACGGGAGACAACAGTAGCCCAAGGGTGACTAATCTTTCCCCGGCATCATGCCTTGGCGATGACCTTCAGCTCGATTGCTATGGAGGTGGGCAAGGCATCTACTGCAACGGTGGTGCGTGCTGGCAGGATCTCCGCGAAGTAGTGAGAGTAGACCTCGTTGTAGCCGGGGAAGTCGCGCTCCATGTCGACGAGGAAGACCAGTACGTCGACCACGTCATCCAGGCTCGAGCCATGCGCCTCGAGGATCACGCGGACGTTGTTGATGACCGAGTGGGTCTGCGCGCGGATGTCGTAGTCCAGCGGGTTGCCGTCGGCATCCCGCACGGGCCCTCCGGGAATCTCGTTGGTGTCGGGGGTGCGCGGGCCCATGCCGCTGACGAAGAGGAAGTCGCCCGACTTGAACAGGTGCGGGTACGCACCTACTGCCGAGGGGCCTTCATCGGTGATGAACGGCCCGTCGTCGCCCATCAGCTTGCTCACCGCCTTCTTTCCGGCGACCCCACCGACGATTGCGCCGACCGGGCCGCCCACGGCTAGGCCGGCTGCTGTCCCGATGATCTCGGCGCCCTTGCTCAGGGCGCCCTCGCTCAGATCGACGATATCCTCGATGATGCTGGAGTCTTCCTCCTCATCCGGGTGATCGTCGTGCGGCATCACAGCATCCCCTTGTCCAGCACGTTGCGGTCGCCGTGGTAGTACTCCACGTCGTCCTCGTCGAACTCCTTGTCGCCCACGCCATCCTCGGCCGGTGTGAGTTGGATTACCGCCCCGCCGGCTCCGTGCAGTGCCTCGTAGGCCAGCACCTCTCCGTGGTAGTTGTTGTGCTGGCCCATGGTCGCGGCCATCCACCAGGCCGGCTTGTAGGCGACTACCTTGCTGACTCTGATCTGGCCGTGGATATCGCGGCTCAGTTGGCTGATGTCCTCAAGCCTCCCGTCGGCGAAGAACTCGAGGATCTTGCGGTTGAACTCATCGTCCTTGGCGCTGTGTATCCTGTCCTCGGAGGGGTCGATGTGCTCGGTGAACATGCGGTTGGAGAGGCTTGCCACCACCACCACTACGACCTTCTTGCCCAACTCGGACATCGCATCGCGTGCAGCCTTTCCGAGTACGATCTGCTCGGCCCGGTTGGAGTAGACGTTGCTCGAGACTATGCAAGCCGGGATGCGGTTGTCGGGGTTGAGCAGTTTGAGTGCGACTACCGAGCCGGTGTCAATTGGGAATCCGTCGTAGGCCACGGTGCGCGCGTGCAGGCCACGCGCCTCGCACGCGTCCTTGAACTTCTCAGCGTACTCGGAGTCCATGCTGAATTCGTAAGGCATGCTTCCGAGGAAGTGGAAGTCGTCGTCTACATGAGTGAATACCGGCTTCGGGTGTGCCTGGATTTGATGTCCGACGATGCTGGGCCAGACGGTCGAGTAGATCAGCATCAGGTCGGCGTCTGTCTCCTCGATGCGCTGGCGGCAGGTATCGAAGGCTTCGCGCAACCTGCCCCAGCCCTCGTTCTGCTCAGGTGCGAGCAGTGGGTGAGGGTGAGGGGGGACGTAGAATCCGAGTACGATTTCTGGCTCCTCGCTCATTCAATCACCTCAGAGAACCAATTCGCGCGTCGCGGTATTCGGGTCCCATGCCGCGATGGCGTTTCCCGTGCCGATGACTGACTGGTAGCCGTAGATCTCAGCAGGGTAGTCGGGGTAGCCCATAGCGGCCATCATCCAGCTGAGTCCGCCGCCTTCTGCCTCGGCCATGGTCTGCTCGATCATCTCGGGTAGGATGTCGACTACTTCCTTCGTCTTGCCCTCTCGGAGCATCTGCACTATTTTCATGTCCCAGACGTACTGGCTGTGATTGTAGATGTGCTCGCGTGACATATCTTCTGGCAGAGGAGCCTCGGTGACGAAGTGCCTGTGGGAGAGAGAGTGGCTGGCGACCAGCACGACCCTCTTGCCGCTTGCCTCGATTGCTTTCATCACGGCCTCGCCCAGTGCGGCTGCCTGTTCGTTCATCACCTCGTTCGAGTAGTAGTGCGTCGAGCGGTTGCTGCTGATGGTCACTATCGGCTTGTCCCAGTCCGGATTGAGCATGTGGCAGCTGACTATGGTGCCGTAGTCCACCCTGAAGTCCGGGTTGCGCATCATCTTGGTGATGATTCCCGACTCGGCTGCCAAATCGTGCATCGCCTCAGCAAGTTCGACATCCACCTGTATGTCGTGGTGGTACCTGAACAGGTTAGGGAATATCGGGTCGACGCTGATGTTCTGGAAGCGCTCGAGGCCGAGGAAGTGAGTGCCGACATACGTCATCCAGTGAGGAGTGAGGACGACCATGCAGTCGTAGTCGATGCCCTTCAACTTGCGAGCCAGTCTGTGATAGCCCCAGCGAAGGGCCTCCCAGCCGCCCTCTGAGAACGGCTCGTTCTGCTCGGGGTTCTCGGCGTAGACAACGTGCGGAGGGTGCGGAGCGAGGCATCCAAGCACGATTTCTCCCTTTGCCATTGTTAACCTGACATGAATTTGCAAAGAAAACCTTTGCATTGCCCTCGCAGGCTTCATTGGGTAGTGCAATAGCCGCATCTTCGTGAAGTGGGACAGCCCGCCGCTTTGGCCCGTTGCGGTGCCCAGCTTGCTCGGTTTCGTGCTGGCCTGCTCCCCACTCAGGTCCTACAAGTTCGAAGCGCTCTCTTTTCTCAGCACCCCGGAAGGCCAGGACTCGATTTTGACCCCGATGGTATGCCTGATCCTGCTGTCTGGCCTGCTGTACTTCTCGCCGGAGGAACTGGGCAGTCGCAGGGAGCTAATTTCCGGTGCGCTGGTGGCGATCCTGTTCGGCGTGCTGCCTCTGGCCCTGTTCGATCCGTGGCTCGTAATCATCGTGCTGCTGTGGATCCACCAGTCGATGTCCGTGCCTCGGCACAACTTCCCTGCCTTCCGCATAGGGATATGGGTCGGCCTGGGTGCTGTCTCAGGGCTCTTCATCGGAGCGCTGTTCGCCCATTTCGTCCTCTGAGCGTCGAATCACCTGGTCGATGACGAGTCCTGTGATGAGGAAGGCCGGCACAGACAACAGCAGCGCGCTCCAGATGAGTTCGTCGTCGACGTAGTCCATGGTGATTCTGAGCTCGCCCACACCATCGGCGACCCCGGCCACTCTGCAGAGGATCAAGTGCGTGTCGAAGATTGAGGGTGTACTGACCTCGGCCGCCCAGGACTCCCCGGCATCTAGGATCACGCTCTGGAAGTCGGGATTGAGCGCGGAACTGGCTACTATCGAATCCCAATCCACGAACCCCCTGTCTGTGTGAGGGACGACGTGGCTGCGGTCGACGATCACCACATACACCGGGGCTTCGCCGACGTTGCGCACCTCCACGCCCACAGGATCCCAAAGGCTGTGCACCTCGATCGTATCGATGTTAACGTCCCCCGGGCCGAACCTAATGTTCGGGGTGTCCTCTTCGGTGCCCGCGCCGTCGACTGCGAACACGGCCAGTGCAGAGGTGCAGAGGAGCGCGAACACTGCGGCTGTGGTCAGCGAGCGCCTCTCCGGAATCAGTGACTTCCAGCCGTTCTCGAGGCGCGCGCGTATGCGAGGCTGCCAGGCGTGGACGAACACCGCACAGATTACTGCGAGGATGACTCCGGGGACGATGTCCACAATCCAGTGTATCCCGAGGTATTGGATCGAGAAGAGGTATATCACCAGATTAAGCTGGATGAAGAGGTCGAACTCCCGGTGCCGCCATTCTCTGATGCTGATACCAAGTTCTCTCACGTGCAGACGGTTGATGATCAGCAGCCCGATGGGCAACCCGAAGTGAAGGGACGGGATGCCATTGTCCATCGGATCGTTGTTCGTGAAGAACTCGAGGTAGAAGCTGTCGTGGTAGAGCAGCGCATCCATCCCGGGGATGTAAGACGAGGTCACCTCGATGTTGAAGAATAAGTAGAGTGGAATAGCTAGGATGTAGATGGTGAGATAGTTCAGAGCCGCCTTGTCGGCCATCACGTGGTCGCGCACGAGGATCATGTACATCGGCAAAAACCAGATGACAAATAGGTAGAGGAAGAGGTAGTGGAAGGACAGGACGTCCGTGAGGAGGTCGTTGCGGAACGTCTCCTGGACCAACAGCGTGAATTCGCCCTCGAGCCCGTGGATCCAGTGCGTGTAGCCTCCGACCCTCGCCTTCATCGGTTCTCCATGGTGGTCAATTATGAGTTTGACAGCATACATGACAACGTAGAGTGAGATGTGCCAGTGGTACCCCTTGGCCCTGATCTCGGCTGGGAGCTCGGAGAGCGCTAGGCGCTTGTCAGGCTCGTCCCGGGTCAGCAAGTTCCTCAGCGGAATGGTGCTTAGCAGGATTACCAGCATCATCGTGCCATAAGGCCCGATTGGCCACCACATGAGCCCCCCCGCGATGTGCAGTCCTGATGAACGTTGCACAGGCGCACGTGCGCGATTACTCCTCAGATTCGTGTGAGGTTAGGAGCGAGACCTCGTGGATTCCGGTTTCCACAACGCCGATCAATCCCAAAACCATAGCCCACTCAAACAGCGCCGCCATCGACATCTCGGTGATTGACAGGTCAGTGCATATCTGCACCATGTCGACATAAGTTTCGAATTCAAGCAGACCAACTGAGATTCCTGTGTATTGCACTACGCTCAGTGCCATCAGACCAAAGCACAGACCTGTGAACGCGGCCCTGTCCCGGCGCGGCTTGTACACTTCGTGGAAGCGAGTGTCGAAGGCTGCCATGTCACTGGCCATAATGGTAGAGAGGAACGCCCAGATGATCGAGCCTGCGAAGATCACGCGCGCCTGTAGCAGATGCAGTGCGAGCTGCTCGTCCCAAGGTGTGTGAGATATCCAGACGATGGAGAGACCGGAGAGCATCCCAAAGATGGTGGAGAAGGTGTTGAGCGACCTCAGCCGGGCTCCGGTGGGATTGGCCGATATCCAGTCAGATCTGAGGCGGAACATCTGCCAGGCCAACAGTGTCAGCAGCAGACCTGAGACTGTGAAGCCGAATGTGAATGGTGCTCCGGAGACCGAGTGGGTGTCGGTGTCGGATATGAAGGGCATGAAGTGGTCGCAGCCTTCAGAGACCCACAACGCGTAGCACACCGCGAGCGTAGCCAATTGGGCCGCTATACAAGCCTGTATGGTCTTGCGGACCGTATCAGCCTGAAGCAACCACTGCATACCGCTGCGACGAGGTTGTTCGCTTCAATGGACTCCCTAACGATGAAGTCGTATGGCCCTCATGACGAGACATGGACGGACACGAACAGTGGCTGTCGGAATGCGAGAAGCTGGGCTACAGGCCAGAGGCCAGGCTGTACGCCGAGGGCACCCGTACCTCACAAGATGCGGCCGACCAGCTCGGATGCGACGTCGCTCACATCGCGAAGTCGATCGTCTTCGCCGGTCAGGACGGGGCTGTGGTCGTCATCACCTCGGGGGCCAACCGCGTTGAACGCAAGCGCAAGCTCAAGCGGCTGCTGGGCTACAAGCCGAGCATGACCGATGCTGAGTACATCACCGAGAACACCGGTTACGCACCCGGCGGAGTGCCTCCGTTCGGTCACATGAAGCCGTGCACTGTGCTCATGGACGAGGACCTGATGCAGTACGATCTGGTGTGGGGAGCCGGCGGAACCGCCCAGACCGTCTTCCCCATCACTCCCGAGGATCTCCTTTCCCTGTCTGGCGCGACAGTGGCAGACGTGAAGCAGTGATAGGATGGTCGTGGAGCAGCTGATTCGTGCTGCGGCGGGCCTGCGTGACGATGTCAGACATCTCTCCAGCAGACTCGTGTCCGAGGGCAGCGTAGATGTCTGCTACAACCCACTGGACTACGCATGGGATGCGCACGTGGCGTTCCTCCGGCGGATGGGCGGCAGTGGTGCGCGGACGGTCATCCTCGGGATGAATCCCGGCCCGCATGGCATGGGTCAGATGGGCATTCCCTTCGCTGCGACCTCGGTGGTCCGAGACCTGCTTGGCATCACCGGGATTGTCGTCGGACAGCCCGAGACACCCAACCCTAGGCGCCCGGTCATCGGCCTGGAGTATCCCAGAGAGGAGGTCTCAGGCACTCGACTGTGGGGCCTGTTGGCCGAGCACTATGGCGACGCCGACGCCATCGCCAGCAAGGTCTTCCTCGTCAACCACTGCCCCCTCATGCTGTTCTCCGGCCCACGCGCCACCAACATCACCCCCGACAAGGTGGGCGGGCCGACCGCGCGAGCTCTGTTGGAGCGCTGTGACGAGCACCTGCGTGAGGTGATGGCTGCCCTCGACGCCGAGCGGGTGATCGGGGTCGGTAAGTTCGCCGAGTCGCGCGCAAGGTCGGCTCTGGCCGATCACACAGTCGAGGTTGTAGGCTGCTGGCACCCATCCCCAGCCTCCCCGCTGGCCAACCGCAACGGCGGCGCGGACTGGCGCGCCAATGTCAGAGCAGTGCTGCCCTGAGGCTTCGGAGAATAACCTCTCTGGGGCTAGTAAAGAGTTAAGTCGCCAAATGTTCTGTCTTGAGCCATGTCAGCGATGACCACGCCCGAGTACCTGATTTCGAACGCCGAGAAATACGCCAACGAGAACGCGATATCCTGGAAGGGGGCGTCCGGGAACTGGGTCAACATGACCTGGTCCGAGTTCTGTGGCACTGCTATGGGGGTGTCCAAATCGCTGCTCGCCCTAGACTTCCAGATTGACGACAAGCTGAGCATCTACTCGTACAACCGCATGGAGTGGTACGCAGCCTACGCCGCTGCCAACATGTGCAACGGAGCCGCAGTAGGCGTCTACCACACTTGCTCCCCCGAAGAAGTGGACTGGGTCGTAGGCAACTCCGACTCCAAGGTGGTCTTCGTGGGGCACAACCCAATGGACGGCGGTGATTCACAGAAGATGTGTAGCAACAGGCTCCTCAGTGTCCTCGATGACCTGCACAAGGTCGAGGTCGCAGTGGTGTTGGACGGAGTCGAGATGATCGACCACCCCAAGGCGATGTCTTGGTCGGACTTCATGTCCAAGGGGGCCGGGATGCCGGACTCCGCGGTCACGGACCGCATCGCGAGCATCAAGCCCTCGAACACCGCGGCCCTGATCTACACGTCCGGTACCACTGGGAACCCGAAGGGAGTCGTTCTGACCCATGACAACTTCGAGTTCGAGATCTGGAGCGTTCAGCAAGTCACTCGCTACAACCAGGGCGACGGTTACGTCTCGTGGCTGCCCTGCGCCCACGTGTTCGGTCAGCTAGCTGACAACCACATCTGGATCCGCGACGCCATGCACATGCGCGTGGTGGACAACCCGCTGCACTCGATTGACTACTGCCAAGAGGTGCAGCCGCACCTCTTCATCGGAGTGCCAAGAATATACGAGAAGGTCTACTCGAACCTCATGGCCAAACTCGGCAGCAAGCTCAAGCTGCTCGCGATACCAGTACTTGGTGGCATCATCAAGAAGAAGGCGAGGGCGGCGATTGGATTCTCCAACACCAAATACGCCATCACCGGCGCAGCGCCGATCAATCCTGACATCCTGACTCTGTTCCACAAGCTGGGGATCCCGCTCTACGAGGGCTACGGCATGACCGAGACCACTGCGGGAGCCACGCTGAACTACGACGGCAACAACAGGATCGGCAGCGTCGGCAAGCCGATGGTCGGGACCGAACTGAGGATCGGCGATGCCAACGAGAACGGGGAGGGGGAGATCCAGTTCAACGGCCGGCACGTGATGGCCGGCTACTACCGGGACCCCGAGGCGACCGCCGAGACGATGACGATGGACGGCTGGCTGAAGTCGGGCGACCTAGGGCGCATCGACAAGGACGGCTACGTCTACATCACCGGCCGGCTCAAGGAGATCTACGTCTCCTCTGCTGGCAAGAACATCGCACCTCTGGTAATCGAGGAGACGATGAAGAGCATCCCGGTGGTCTCGCAGTGCATGCTCATCGGTGACAACCGCAATTTCTGCAGCGCCCTGCTCACACTCGATGTCGGGGCGATCCTGCGCGACGTGCACGGCCTGGACGGAGCGACAGAGGTGCCGAAGGACCCCGGGGAGCAGCTCGCCAAGCTGGCCGCACTCGGCCACGACCTGTCCGAGTACACAGCTGTTGGAAGCGAGACTCACAAGCAGCTCGAGGAGGCGGTGGCCGAGCTGAACCAGAAGTTCAGCAGCCCAGAGCAGATCAAGAAGTTCACAGTGCTATCTCGTGACCTAAGCGTAGACGACGGTGAACTGACCCCCACCCTGAAGATCCGCAGGAAGCAGATCCGCGAGAACTGGGCCGATGAGATCGAAACGATGTACTCCTGATCTCCACAGAGGGTGATTGCTTTGACACCCGAGGCATGGGTGGCTCTGGCCACCGTGTTCATACTCGGTGCGATGAGTCCTGGACCCAGCCTTGCGGTGGTTCTCAGGAACACCATGGTCGGAGGCCGGCGCCAGGGGGTGATGACCGGGATTGGGCACGGCATCGGCTTCGGCATCTACGCCTTCCTCGCTGCCGTTGGGATTGCAACAGCCCTCACCCTGCACGAGTCGACCGAGACGGTACTGAAATGGGGCGGCATCGCTCTGCTGTTGTGGCTCGGTGTCAAGTTTCTCAAGGCCTCCATGGGAGAGTCGTACGAATCGTCCGAAGAGGCTGATCACGGCCTTTCAGGCCGTGCTGGATTCGCCCAGGGGTTCGCGATAGCCCTGCTGAATCCCAAGATACTCGCTTGGATGTTAGCGCTGTACGCGCCGTTCATCGAAGCCGACATCGGTACTGGGACCCTGCTAGGCATGGGTCTTCTTGGCATGACCATCGACGGCTCCTGGTACATCACGGTAGCAACTGTGCTGACACGGGGTGACGGGGTCTCGAAGCTTCGCGCCCAAGCGCGCAGGATAGATGCGGCGATGGGGGTTCTGATGTTCGTGTTCGCCGGGCTGCTGTTCAGTGGCTACCTGTGATCAGCGGATCACGAAGGGCAGGTGGAACAGCATCTCCAGAACGATCGAGAGGGCCTTGGCCTCCCTCCCTCCGTTGGATCCCCCGTTCTCGGGCGGCGATATCCTCTGCAGCTCGCCGGCGTCGAACCAGAACGAGGAGCATGTCGGGCAGCCGTCGAGCTCTATCGGATCCATGTCGATTCCGTCGAGCCTCTGGAAGACGATCTCGCGCACGCGCATTTGGGAGTAGCACAGCGGGCAGGCGAGGTCGACCTCCGCTCCGTCCTGCTCGAAGGACTCGTGCATCTGGTGCAGCTTGTCCTGAGAGATCGCCGACAACGCCGCGTCCGCGCTGAGCAGCAAACCGGAGCATGTATCG
>JAKUUO010000026.1 GCA_022448665.1 Candidatus Thalassarchaeum betae
CTCACTATGGTAGGCTATGTGATTTGGTCAACTCGCGATGGCGAGGTGTACGTGGACGAGGCCCTAGCGGGTGCGGATGGGTCAGAAGTCGGAACACCGACCTACTTCGAGCTCTTCCACGTTCACGCTCAGGCTGTCGAGGAGACTGTCAATCACATGCTAACAGCAGTAAACATCGCAGCAGACGGGGGGGATCCAAGCGAAGCCATAGAAGCGACTATCTCAGCTGAGTTGAGGGCTGACAATGTGAAGAACGATTTGCGAAGAAGGGTTGGTTCGGGCAAGTGGAACCTGTTGATGAGGTCCGATGACTTCTATCACATGCTGGCTCGTCAGGACCGCATCGCCGACTACGCCCAGAACGTCGCGGAGCAGCTGTCCTTCAGACCTCTCTACGACAATGTAGAGGCCAAAGCCCTGCTCAAGGAGATGGCAGGAGCGGTCGCCAAGACCGCTGCCATCTACGAAGACGCTGTCGAAGCACTGCGTGACCTGACGCTGTCCGGATACACCAAGGCCGGACGAGAGAGGCTGGGGGGACTGATTGACGATGTCAATCTGGCAGAGCACGAGAGTGACCTGGTCGAGAGCCGGGCCGCTGGATTCGTGTTCAGCATTGGCCAAGACGACCCGCTGGCTGCTGTCCACATGTATAGAGTCCTGCAGCGTCTTGACGATGTGTCCAATGCCTGCGAGACCGCTGCAAACGCCTTCCTGCCGATAGTGTACAACTGATCAGGCCCAACCTGCGTCCTCGGCGATTTGTTCTGGTGACTCTCTCTCGGCCAGCGCAAGTGCATACTCAAACAGCTTCCACGCCAACATAGCTGTGGCGAGCCCGGTGGCCAAGTCAAACAGATAGTGCTGCTTGGTAGTCAGAATGCTCACGCACAGCAGTGCGTATTCAACCCACAGGAGGATGAGGAAGGCTTTGGCCAGTGGCTTTCCCTCGTGCTCTCGGTTGACCCAGAGGGTCATCAACCTCGCAAGCAGGTATGAGTGGACTATGTGCAGGCTCGGCCAGGCGTTCCACGGATTGTCGGAGAAGTGGATGAACCCGAACAACGAGGCTTCCAGACCGCTCAGCGAGTCCATGTCGAGTTGATCTCTGAGGTCTATCTCTGCTGGGAATGCTAGGAAGAAGAAAGTGCAGAACAGAGTCATAAGAATCAGACCCTGCATAGCCAGGATCAGTTCGACTCGTCCCCTGTCGTGCCTCGGGCAGACCGCGAGCGTGGTTGGGTAGAACAGATAGAGCGCCGCGTATGGGATAATCATCCAGTTGACCGCAGGGATTTCCCGGTCCAGCCATAGCTCCGGGTCCCAGACCGTATCGAGGTAGTGCGCGGCTATGTTGTTGGAGCCGAAGTAGGGGACTGCGATGAAAAGTAGACCGAGCAGGAATATCTCGAGCGGGAACCAATATCCGCCCATCCTCTCCCTACGGGACCACGTTGACCTCCAGAACCCCCTCCAAGGCATCACCAGCGCGTGGATGCGAGTCGGGTGTGGCTTATCCATGGAGCACCGATGCGAGTCCGGCAAATGAATCACGCGACTTCATCGGGCATCGCATACGAGCCTGCTACAGTCACAACAGCAGAGCCAACCAAAGCCGACATGAAGACATCGAGGTTAGCGAGGCCCCACTCGTTTGTGGGATGGAAGATGTAATCCACACCCGTGGAAACATCCGCAGTCCACGCTCCGTAGGCAACTACCGAGAGGAGTCCGGCGACCGCACCGATGAGTGCGCCCTTGGATGAAACTCTATCCCAAAGGGTCAGCAGGACCGGAGCCACGGTAGCAGCGGCAAGGAGGTCTGCGAAGAGGAAAATCTCGAATACGCTCAGGGCGTCGATGGTGGTCGCTAGGTAAATTGCAATAGGCATCATCGCTATGGTTGCGATTCGTGCTTGGCCAAGCTGCATCGAGCCGTTCGAGAGGTCACGTGATATGGAGGCTACCACGGCGTTCTGCAAGGTGTCGGCGCTCGAGCAGACGAGTGCGACTGCTAGGACGACGAAGGCGGCGATTAGCAGAGCACCTGCGTCCTCGATCAGGTAGAAGAAGGCGGCAGATGGGTCTTCGACGGCACCTTGTCCGGCGACCACTGTTCCCAGCACGCCCATTACGAAGACGAGAGGAAGAGCGAGACCTGCGGCCAGAAAGGCCCCCTTCCTAAGAGCCTCGTCGCTCTCCGAGGCCCATGTACGCTGCCAGTTGCCCTGAGAGAACATCTCGGCCGCGGTGATAGCCACCACCAGAGCGAGTCCGGAACTGAACGAATCCATGTAGGACATGCTACCGATTGACCACTCGTCCTCTGGGTTGTACGCCTTGGCGTCATCGATGAGAGAGCCCAAATCAGCCCCGAACAGGATGAGCAGCAGAGCGATGACGAGCCACAGTATCATCCAAGCCTGCCAGCGGTCGGTCTGCAGTGATGCAGGAAGCCCGCCATACGCGGTGTAGGCAGCCGTCACCGCGGCAACGGCGACCATTGGTACAAGGGGCTCCATGCCAGCGAGAATGTCCATCGCCTTGCCGATGGCAGTGAACTCAGCGAACAGGAAGGTGAACATGTATAGTACCGAGATTAATCCAACGTAGACCTGCATAGGCCGTCCGAGTCTCATGCTGACGTAGTCGGCCAGCGTGACGCCGTAGGGAAGTTTCTCGCGGATCAACGGCCCGACGTAGGCCAGCAGCATGAACGGTGTCGCAGAAGAGAGAGCGTAACCCACGACGTCCCAGAAGCCGCCGTAGTAGCCGACCTCCGAGGGTCCGAACAGTATCCAGATCCCTATTCCCGAAGCAAACAGGCTCAGGCCGATTCGTTGCCAGCTCTGACTCCCGCGCGCGGACAGGTAGGTGTCTGAGTCCATCTTTCGTTCGGCCGCGGCAGTGTAGCCGACGTAGCCGAAGAACGCAAGGGTCCCCAGAAGCAGGACGTAGGAGAGCAATGTGTCCATCAGTCATCACCCATGAACGGGTAAGTCCAGTCCTGGGGTATGTCGATGGTTCGCTTGACAGATCGCGGGCTGATCCAGCGAAGCAGGTTCAACGGCCCGCCTGCCTTGTCGTTGGTGCCGCTGGCTCGCGCCCCTCCGAACGGCTGCTGCCCTACGACAGCACCTGTCGGCTTGTCGTTGATGTAGAAGTTCCCTGCAGTGAAACGCAGTGCATCGAAAGCTGTCTGGATGTTCTCCTCTGAGGATGAGAAGATCGAGCCGGTGAGGGCGTAGGGAGAAGCCTCATCGCATATCCTCAGGACGTCCTCGAAATCGCCGTCATCGTAGACGTAGACGGTGAGGACAGGCCCGAATATCTCCTCGACCATTGTCTCAGAGGTGGGATTCGTCGTGACGATTATGGTCGGCTCGATGAACCATCCAGTGCTGTCGTCTGACCTACCACCGACGGCGACCTCGCAGCAGTCCCGGCCGCTGGCCCGCTCGATGTAGCCGGTGATCTTGTCGAATGCACGCTGGTCGATGACTGCTGTCATGAAGTTCGTGAAGTCGCGCGCGTCGCCCATCTTGATCCCGCCAATCTCGGCGCAGAGGTCGTCCGAGATGGCGTCCCATACCGAGCTCGGGACGTAAGCGCGGCTGGCAGCGGAGCACTTCTGGCCTTGGTACTCGAAGGCGCCGCGGAGCAGCGCGACCAGCAGCCCTTGGCGGTCGCAGTCTGGGTGGGCGACGACGAAGTCCTTGCCTCCGGTCTCCCCGACTATGCGAGGGTAGGAGCGTAGATTCGGAAGTGCGAGCCCGATCTCCTGCCACAGCCCCTGGAAGGTTGCGGTCGAGCCGGTGAAGTGCAGTCCGGCGAAGTCAGGGTTGGCTAGCGCGATCTCGGTGATTTCGGCGCCCGAGCCGGGTAGGAAGTTGATGACGCCGGCAGGCAGGCCGGCCTCCAGCATCAGCCGCATCAGCATGTAGTTCGAGTGGTACGAGTTGCGGCTGGGCTTCCACACGCATGTGCAGCCGACCAGCGCTGGCGCGCTGGGCAGGTTTCCTGCTATACTGGTGAAGTTGAACGGGGTAATGGCCAGGACGAATCCCTCGAGGGGGCGGATCTCAGTGGAGTTCTCGACGCCGCTCGGGGATATCGGGGGCTGGAGGTAGTCGTGAAAGCCGCGCGCGTAGTGGCAGTTGAAGCGCCAGAAGTCGATGAGTTCGCAGGCAGCGTCTATCTCCGCCTGGAGCACCGTCTTCGACTGGTTCAGCATGGTGGAGGCGTTGACTCTCATGCGCCAGTCGCCTGCCAGAAGGTCGGCGCATCGCTCGAAGATCGCGCAGCGGCCCTCGAGACCTAGTTCGATCCAAGCCTGTTGCGCGTCGACAGCGGCAGCGCAAGCAGCCTCCATCTCCTCCCTGCCCGCTAGGTGGACGTTGGCGAGTATGTGCCCGTGGTCGTGCGGGATGACCTGAGTGGTCGTCGTGCCGGTGTAAACCTCCTCGCCGTTGATGATGCAGGGTATCTCGATGACCTCACCCATCTGACGGTCCATCTCTGACTGCAGGAGCGCCCTCTCCTCGGAACCGGGAGCGTATCCAAGAATCGGTTCGTTTGCAGGATGGTTCGCCACGACCGCGAGTCAGGGAAGTTGCCTTTGATGATTGCGAGTGCCGATTCAGGTCCACTCGGTCGGCTCGTCCTTCTTCGCCTTCTTCCAAGCGCGCCAGCACGACTTGCACACCGTGACTCGGCGCGAGTCCTTGTTGAGCCCCGACTCGCCCCAAACATCAGCGGCCCTGTCGAAGGCCAGTTTGCGGCCTCCGATCTTCTTGTCGGCCCAGTTGTCACAGCCGGCGACATCGCACTTGACCTCGCCAACGTACTCCTCGACCGACTTCTCCTCAGAGCCGGCCGCTGCTGCCGCGGCCTGACGCCTCTTGTGGGCCTTGGACTTGAATCCCATGGCGACTGGCCAAAGTGGCCCGCTTAGAAGGTTGCCTCGACAGAGGGGGAGTCGAACGGCCCTCCTGCCTTAGCTATGGACGCCCGGCGGTCGGGACCGATGCCGATGCTCACCACGGGCACCCCCGCGAGATGCTCGATGCGCTCGATGTAAGCCCTGATGGTGACTGGCATGACGTCGAATCCTACGCCCTCGGACCTCGATGCTTCGGCCATGTGAATCCACTCGTCCTGAGTCATGGCTGGGAAGCCCGTGTGAGTCTCGTAAATCGGAGAGCAGCGGGCTAGGTCCTCACTCGTGGTCGGCATGACGTGGAGTGTTTTGCCATCCATCTCGTAGCCGATACAAATCTTGAGTTCGTCCAAGCCGCCCAGGACGTCCAACTTGGTGATGACCAGTCCGGTATACCCGTTGATTCGGTGGCTCTCACGCAGGGCGACCATGTCGAGCCAGCCGGTGCGTCGGGGCCTGCCGGTGGTGGTGCCGTACTCGTTGCCTACCTGCGCCATGTGCCTGCCAGGGCCCTCGTCGAGGGAGAGTTCGGAAGGGAACGGGCCGTTGCCCACACGCGTGGTGTAGGCCTTCGAGATGCCGAAACACTGGTCGACGTGCCCGGGGTGTATCCCCGCGCCGTGAGTGGCGTTGGCTCTGCTGGTGACAGAGGAGGTGACGAAGGGGTAGGTGCCTTGATCGATGTCGAGCATGGCGCCTTGCGCCCCTTCGAGTAAGATTCGCTCGCCGTTCCTCAGAGCGAGATCGACCATCAGTCCGGTGGGCTTGATGGCTTCGGAGTATCTGTCGAGCACCCATTGGAGGTCAGCCCGCAGCGTCTCCGGTTCGATGCTCTGCTCGACCCCTACTGTAGCGAGTTGCTTGTTCATACGCTCAGCGGCGGCTTGGACGGCCTCTGTGTCGTCCACTATGTTTGCGAGGTCAGCGAACCTGATTCCGACCCTCTCGATGCGGTCGCGGTAAGTCGGGCCGATTCCACGGCCCGTGGTGCCCACGAGTTCGTCGGCACCGTCGTAGAGCCTGTGGAAGGGCAGGATTATCGAGGCCCGCTCACTGATGAACAGCCGCTTGCCTTCGGGCCTCTCGCCGGTGAGTTCATGCCACTTTTCCAGTTCCTCATCGAGCACCCAAGGATCGATCACCATGCCGTCACCGAGGACGAGGTTGCAGTGATTATAGGTCACCCCAGAGGGTATCTGATGGAGTTTGAGTGTCGTATCGCCGAGGACGATGGTGTGGCCGGCGTTGTTGCCGCCCTGGAAACGGACGGTCCATGTTGAATGGTTGGCCAGCTGGTCTATGGCCTTGCCTTTGCCTTCGTCTCCCCACTGAGCTCCAAGCACGACGCTGGCAGGCACCGTAGCCTCGGGCACTATGGATGGCGGATGAATGCTTTGGCGGGGAACAATTCTGTTTTCCGGGAGATTTCCCGGTGGGAAGCGATTATGAAGGGCCGGTAGGTCGGCCGGTCTGCATGGCTCAGAGGCACCCAGAGGCAGAGGCACGTCTGCTGAAGAAGTGGATTTGCATGCGCTGCTCGGCAACCCACAGAGGACGCAAGCCGAGGGTGTGCCGCAAGTGCGGATACACGGGCATGCGAATCAAGGCTGCCGAGCGCAGGAAGACATGAACATGGGCCTCGGGTCTGCAGGGCTCGAGGGTTTCGCCCTCAGTATCGGGCTCATACTCGCACTAGGCCCTCAGAACGTCTTCGTCCTCAGACAGGGACTTCTCCGCTCGCACGTCTTCGCTGTTTGCCTAATCTGCGCACTGGCTGACGCCAGTCTGATTGCAGCTGGAGTTCTGGGCGTCGGCTCGGTGCTGTCTGAGATGGAAGACGCAGCGGTCTGGATCGCTGTATTCGCAGCCGCCTTCTTGATTGGGTACGGATTGCTGCGAATCAGATCGGCGATGGATCCGGAGGGAATGGTAACCGAGGGGGATGGCGAGAGCGAGCTCGGGCCGACTATTGCCGCCGCACTCGCCTTCACCTTCCTCAATCCGCACGTGTATGTCGACACCCTGCTGCTGATCGGAGGGGCCTCCAGCAGATATCTGGGGGATGAGAGGCTGGCCTTCGGAATCGGTGCTGCTACGGCCTCTTTCGTATTCTTCTTCTCCCTAGGATATGGCGCGAAGATGCTCTCGCCGGTGCTGAACAACCCCAAGGCGTGGAGAGTAATCGACCTAGGCATAGCCTGCATCATGTTCGTCATCGCGGGTGCGATTCTCGGGCCTCACATCTGAGCGAGGGTCTCGGCCAGCGCTTCAAGCAGCATCCCGACGTCGTCGGCGTCGTTGTCGATGTGAGGTGAAACTCTGAGCAGACCGGCCCGGCTTGTCACCAATATCCCATACTCGTCCTGCAGTCTGCGGGCCACCTCCTCACTGCTGACACCCTCTGGAAGTCGCAGACTCACTATGGCGCTCCGCTCGGCTTGTGAGAGAGGGGAGGCAATTTTGAGATCTAGATTCACGGCGCCCTCGATAACAGAGTCAGCCAGAGACAGGTCGTGCCTCCAGACCTCGTCCATGCCCATCTGCACCAGTTCATCGACTGCTGCTGCGAGTCCTAGAGCTGCACCGAAGTGGATAGTGGTGTACTCGAAACGACTGGCGTCATCGGCAAGCTCCAGCCGATCGGCCCTCAAGTCCCAGAGATCGGCGTGGCTACGGAAGCCCAGCAGCCCCGGTACCAAGCCGTCCCTCATCGAGGGCGAGATGTATCCAACCGCGGCACCATAGGTGCCGCGAAGCCACTTGTAACCGGATGAGACCAGAGCGTCAGCACCTGTTGCTGAGGCGTCGATGGGCAGCATACCCATCGACTGCGTCGCATCAACAATCAGAATAGCCCCCACAGAATGCGCCGCCTCGGCGAATCTTGGCAGGTCGTAGCGCTGGCCGTTGGAGTACTCAACATGCGACAGGGTGACCACAGAGGTATCCTGATCAATCAATGCGAAAATCTCCTCTGGGTCCGTGTAGAGGTCCTCATCGTGGCCAGCTAGGCGGATTTCAGCACCGTTCTCCTCAGCGACCCTGCGCCACGGGTAGACGGTGGACGGGAAGGAGGCGCGCGTCGAGACGATGTTACTGCCGCTGGGAGGAGATATCGCCCAAGCGAGCGAGCAGAGCAGTTCAGTAGCGCTCGAACCGACGCAAACGTCCTCGATATCGCATGACAGCAACCTCGCGGCAGCTCGGCGTAGTGGCATCATACCGTTCTTCTCGGCCTCGCCGTCGAACTCAGCAGCGCCCCCGCGTGCGAGCGCTTCGGACCATTCCAATGAGACCCTGTGCGCAGCTGGGGACGTAGTGGCGACGTTCGCGTAGGACAGGTTGGTCCAACTCGGCATACCAGACCCTCGGAGGCAGAGCGACAGGAGTCCTGCTCTTCAAGGCTCAGGAGCGCCTGAATTCGGCTAGAATCGTCTCGAGAGCGGTCTGAATCTGCAGGCACATGGGGCCGTAGTGGATGGGTAGGTTGGCATCGTTGAAGATATCGTCTAGTATGGAGGCAGTCATGCCGAGCCTCAGGTCCATCTCCTTGTCCTTGTTGAGAAGCCACTTCTCCACTGCGTCGTTCGACAGGGTCCTGATGTTGCGAGGGACCTGCCTGTCATCGAGCTGTCCCAGAACCTGAGCAATCTGCTGAATCCTGTCCTCGATGTCGGTCACGCATATCCCTCTGGCGCGGCCACCCAAGGGGGCTCCTTAAGCGCATCCCCGGAACGAAGCCGCATCGGTCTGGCTCAGCCTGTCCAAGCAGCCCATGGCATGTCAGTGTTCGAGTGCCCACGACCCTCCCCCTCGGAACCAAGCGAAATCAGTCCGACCGATATTCCCTCGTCGATTAACTCGTCGATTCCCCATCGCATGGCGGCATCAAGTGAGTCGCCAGTCGAGCGAATTCGCTCATAGACCCTGTAACTGAGCAGAGCCTTGGTGATTGCCTCTCCCACGCCGGTAGCGGCGACGGCTAGGTCGCCCTGGGCCCAGAAGCCAGAGCCGGGCAGCGGGACATCACCCACCCTTCCGGCAGGGCGGTAGCTTGTCCCTCCAGTGCTGGTCGCGCAGGCCAGTGATCCGGTGGGGTCCCTAGCGATAACTCCCACAGTGTCGCCGGACTCGTCCTTGGGCGGTCGGCCTTCAACAGCGGCCTTGGGGTGGCCTCTGGCATCTGCCCAGTCCCTCGCCCCGTCCCCTACGAGGCCGTTGATCTCCTCGTCGAGCAGGTCGGCTGCGACGCGAATAGGATTGGGGGTGTCGCGCATCGCTATGACGAAGCCCATGCGACCGTCCGAGGTCTGCAAGGAGGCATCGAGAAGAATCGAGCCGTCGTTTCGGAATACCGCCCCTGTGCCGGCGTTGAACACCGGGTCGTCCTCAAGCAGGATGCACGCCTCGATGGCTGCCTCGACGGCAGAGCCGCCGGCTTGGAGGATCTCGGCTGCACGCTGCACCGCGGCCTCGACGTTGTGCTGCCTGTCTGGGCCCGGTCCGGCGCCACCATGTGCCACTGCTGCCGGTGTCGTCATTCAATCACCTATGCGGTTCTCCTTCGGGCGGTTGGCTCGCCGCTCAGTCGCAGCCTCAATTGGAGTATGATGGCTAGGACGAATATGATTCCTGCGACTCGGAAGCAGGTATGGTAGGTCCACAGGCCGGTGCCCTGCACCGTCAGTGACCACAGGTAGGCTGCGAAAAGCGGCCCTATGATGCGGGCCATCGCTCCGAAGCCCTCCTGCGCCCCCATCACCATTCCCAGCTCATAACCCCCGGCCTTGGTCTCGAAAGTGAGCAAGGACGACTGGGTCGGCGAGAACAGGCCGTTGCCTATGGCGAGTCCGGCCGAGGATGCGAAGATGAACCAGCTGAGGTCAGACTGCACATAGGGTATGCTGGCTATCCCGAGGCCGCACAGCAGTGTGCCGACCAGCATGAGTCGCGGCATGCTGAACCTGTCGGTCAGAGGTCCTATGAGGACTCCTTGGATGATTACCCCCAGCAGGCCGATGAAAGCGAAAATCCAGCCGTTATCCAACTCACTCCAGCCCAAGCCCCCATCCGCTGGTGCCATTGAAGTGAACAGGATGAACGTCCCATGCATCATGCTGAAACCCATTAGGAAGAGGAAATTGATTGAGACCAGAGTTGATACGGCCGGGAACCTCATCACCTTGACGATGCTGGTCATCATGCCTCCGATGCCGCTGAGCACGGAGCCTTCAGAGGGTTCCCTGGCCTCTGGAGGCAGGCTCTCTGGGAGGCGGGTTATAGCAAGGAAGAGCGATACGAGAGAGAGCATGCTGGAAAACAGGCACGGAAGCAGATAGGGGTGGTCGATCCACAGTTGACCGTCGAACGGCGTGCCGATGCCGTTGGCTGGGTCAGACAGAACGCCGCCGATGAACGGGCCGATCATGAAGCCCAGCCCGAAGGATGCCCCAAGGATCCCCATCCTCCGGGCGATCATCTCAGGCTCGGTGATGTCTCCGATGTAAGCCCTGGCAACGGCGATGTTGCCGTTGCCCGCTCCTGCTAGGAAGCGGGCTACTATCGCCATCCCTAGGCTTCCGGACAGGCCGAATACAGTGAAGAAGACGGTGTTCGAGGCCAATCCGAGCATCAGTATGGGTCTGCGACCAGTCCTGTCGCTGATGGAGCCTAGGACAGGGGTGAAGATGAACTGGGCCAGCGAGTAGACTGCGATGACGATGCCAACCCACAGGTCGCGGCTGCCGACGTCTGTGATGCCCTCAGCTGCAGCCAGGTCCTGCACGAAGTAGGTCAGGAAGGGGATTACGATGGTGAACCCGATCATATCCACCAGAACGACGAGGAACAGTATGCTCATCGGTGAGTTCCGATTGTCGCTCATGGCCATCCCCGCTTTGCGGGGATGATACGTGACTTGAAGCATTACGGCGAGGCGCCGCTCAAGCAGAAGGTTGGGTGTCGGTCCCCTTGGCGATGGTATCTATCACATTGGAGAGACGCTCGACAAGACTGACCTTATCCTCTGCTCCCACGAGAGCGTACTCGAGAACCTCGTCGAGCGAGTCAACTGCGAACACTTCGATCTTTTTCTCCCACTTCTCGTCCATCAGGACATCCTGCAGGTTCGCACGGGGTATCACAACCTTCTCGATTCCGGACTTGGCAGCCGCCTCGATTTTGGCAGTCACGCCGCCGACTGGGAGTATCTCGCCTCGAACCGAGAGCGAGCCCGTCATAGCGAGGTTCTGTTCGATCGGCACGCCCTCGAAGGCACTGATGATGGCAGTTGCCATCGTGATTGACGCGCTGTCTCCGTCGACGTTGTGAGTGCCGGGAAACTGGACATGCAGGTCGTAGTCCTTGATGTCCTTGCCAGTGAGCTTCTTGATTACGGCACTGATGTTGGTCACACTCTCGTTGGCCAAGTCCGACAGTCCCCCAGTTGCTATGACTCGCCCGGACATCCCCTGAGCGGGTGTGACCATCGCCTCCACCGGCAGAACGACTCCGGAGTAGTCGGAAAGCCCGCTGTCAGCGCCGAGCACGGCGAGTCCGTTGACTCGTCCGACGCGGTGCCCTCGGTTTACCAGCAGAGCGTACTCGGACTGGCGCTCGAGGTAGCGGTCCGCTACCTGCTGCTCGAGAGGTTTAGCAATCTCCCTGGCCCGAGTAACGTGTACCGAGCGAGTCAGTTCGGCGCTCTCTTCGGCTGCTAGGTCGCCGGCTATGCGCACCAGACCGCCGAGCTCGCGAAGTCGCAGTGACAGTTTGCCCCGGCGCCCGCTGCGTCTCTGCGCCTCCTTGAGGACCAGTGAGATTGAGTCGCGGTCGAAGTGTGGAATCGCCTTGCCGGAGTCCTTGTCCATCTCGTTCCGGACCTCCTGCGCTATGAAGCGGATGAGGCGTCGGCGGTTGCGCTCGGTGTCCGGCATGTCGGTGTTGACGTAGATCTCGTAGCCGTAGCCTCGGATGCGGCTTCGTAGTGCGGGGTGCATGTTCTGGACGCTGTCGAGGTTGCCGGCAGCGATGAGGATGAAATCGGTGGGCACGGGCTCCGACTTGGTCAGTGCACCGGAGGAGCGCTCGGAGCGGCCGCTGATCGAGAGCTCCTTCTCCTGCATCGCGATGAGCAGAGCCTGCTGCTCCTCCATCCTCAGCATGCGGATCTCGTCGATGTAGAGGACGCCCTTGTTGGCCCGGTGCACGGCACCGGGCTCGACCCTCTCGTGTGCTGGAGTAGCCAGATCGGCACCAGACTGGAACGGATCGTGGCGGACGTCGCCCAGCAGAGCCCCAGCGAGAGTCCCGGTGGCGTCTATGAAAGGGGGCTCGTCGTCGCGCTCGTGCTTGATGAGTAGCTTCGGTAGGTTCGCCTCGTCGCCGGCTGTCAGACGGGTTCGTAGGAAGAAGTAGCCGAATACGAGGATGAATGAGCCGAAGATGAAAGTCAGTATCTCGCCGCTGGAGATGGTCGCCAACAGGAGAGCGGCCCCAATGACGAGGGCGACGAACAGCAGGGTGCGGTTGGTGCGTTCCCTCTGTATTCGAATCTGGGCCTTGCGCTCGGAGAGAATGCGGGACCCGCGTCCAGCAGGGACGGTGCGGACGATGGGTTCATTCTCGTCATCTGGGTTGCGGTAGACCATGATGTCCTCGAGCTGCTCGCCCGGCAGGAACTCGGTCATCGAGCGTGCCAGCATCGACTTGCCAGTACCAGGCTCGCCGACCATGATGACGTGGCGTCGCTGCTCGGCGGCTTTGCGCACCACTATCGAGGCGGCTTCCTGCCCGATGACCTGATCGACCAGTTTCGGGGGAATCGGCACATCTGCGGTCGAGGTTATGTCGACCCCGGAGATCCACTCCTCCACGGGTGTCTCACAGACCGGATCCTTGTCTTGGGAGACGCCGAAAGCAGGTCCGTCTTCCCATGATTCCAAGGCATCCTGATCAGGCTGCTCGATGTCGTCCGACTGGGCTGACTCACCGCTCATATCGCTCCCCCGGAAATCTGGCTGACGCTCGCACCTTCTTGAAGGTGCGTCATGGCCGGCATTCGCAAATAGGTGCGATTACTGGCGTCGGCTGAGGTACTCAGCACCATAGTAGTGCCACTGTTCCATGGTCCATCCTGGGGGCAGTCCCTCGGGCGGAAGTGGCGGCATCATAGGTGGTGGTGGTGGTACGTCCTCTGGCAGGCCCTCCTCGGCTTCCTCAGAGTGCTCATATTCCTCATCGCGAACCGTGCTGGCGTAGTCGATTGCCGACTCTGAGGCGAGGCCCTGGCGTCGCAGGGTGATGGCAAGCGCGAGGACCAGTGCAATAGACAGCAGAAGTCCGATTCCCATCAATCCCATCGATATCATGGCGCTGGTGCCGGCGGATCCGGTTTCTGGGTCCTCGTCCACAGGCTCATCGATGACCTCCTGCGGGGCGATGGCGTATATCCTGTGCTGCTCCTCCGTAACGCGATCGAAGCCGTTCTGGTCGACGCCTTCGACTGAGAGCGTGATGTAGTCGCCGACACCTAGGCCGGCGCCGCTGACGTGGTTGGCGATGAATGGCCCGAGGTTGTGCGAGATGCCCGATGAGTGGCAGATTCCAGTGATGCTGTTGCAGATTGTCCAGAGGACCTTGATGTCGGTCAGTTCGTGCTGTCCCGCGTTCTGAATCACGAATGTCGGATTGGTGCCGTACTCGACCGTGTCGAAACTAGCCACAAGGTCGGTTTCCCAGAAGAGCGGCAGGTCGTCGACGACGTCGACAATGATGATGGAGGCACTAGCATCTCCGTGCCTGTCTTCCAAGGTGATAGTGACCACCTCTTCCCCAGACTCTTCCCACGCCATAGTCAGTATGCCGGTTATAGGATTGAACTGGGCTGCACCGGGAACGAAGGTCATCGCCGTGGCCCAGATCTCTTCATCTGGGTCGTCGATGTCGGTCATCCTGTCGAGCAGCTCAAGGGTGATCCTGTCGCCGATCTTGACCGTGAACTCGTCGATTCCGGTCAGGTCGATGCGGGGCGCATCGTTGACGTTGAGGACGTGGAAGGTGATTACGGTGTCCGAGAACTTGACGCCGTCACTGGCCCTGACGGTGATTTCGGAGATTCCGGTGGAATCGTCGTCGAGCGAGCTGACAGAGAGAGAGTGGCCTGAGATGCTTGCATCGACCAGTGACTCGTCTGAGTTACTGAGCAGTTCAAGCGTCAGTCCTGAGACTGGGACGGGGTAGCCGTTGTCATCGGTGTCGGACAGGAACTCTGACAGGCCGATGCTGGCGGAGCCGCCTTCTTCGAAGGACTGAGTCGGTATAGATGCCCACCTAGGAGCACCGTTCTCTATCACGTTGAACATCATCATGCCGGAGTTCACGTCGTCGCCGTCATCTACTGTGACGAACATGCCCTGTGGGACGGGATTGCCCTGGCCGTCTCTGATGACCTGGCTGAACTCGACGACTATTTCGAGCGTCGAGGGGTCCCACTCCACGAACTCTGGAGAGTTACTGTCGATGCTGAGCAACGAGATCGGCGTCTCGGCGTCGTGGACGAGGCCGACCACAGAAACCCTCTCTTGGGTCTCGACCTTCACAGTAGGCATCCCGGCGTACTGAGAGTGCCCGTTGCCCAGAACGATGGGCAGGGCGTTTTTCAATTCGAAGGCTGCGGCGGATATCGTCCAGTCGCTTGACTGGCCGCCAGCATCGGTCCACTTGATTCTGAGGTCGTATTCTCCCACCTCAGCACTGAGAGGAACTGCGATGGTGTGGACATAGCGGGCGTTGCCGCCGCTTCCCACCATGTCAATATCAGTGATCCATGTGTCGTCCCACATCTCGGAGCCTGTCTTGGCGTAGTGCATCGTAGGTGTCAGCGTGGACATGTCGTCAACCAAATCGTTGGGCAGGGCGGTCGACTCAAACTGGATGGTGTCGCCCCTCTCGATCGAGGTCGAGGCTATGGCCGTCGGCTGGTTGGAGACGGGCGGCATGTCGTGCAGCGCGCTGTCGTCTGCGTAGTCGTTCGACGAGACGCGATCCGCGGTGAGACCGAGGAGCATGGCTCGGAAAGTCGTGGCGCCGGATGCGTAGGGCGTGATTTGGGATGTGTCGAAATCAACGGTCAGCGTCTGAGTTCCGGCGGTGGCGAGGTTGGCGATTGAAGCGCCGCCGATGTAGATCTCGTCGAGTCCTTGGAGTTCGTAGATGGCGATCTCGCCACCGTCGTTGTAGGGGTCGACGCCGTAGTTGGTAATCTCGACGGAGACATCCAAGATATCTCCCGGAACGAAGCCGAGGTTGCCGTTCTGGTTCTCAACCCGGAAGTCGGAGACGCCCACGTCGACGAGCGGAATCATGTCGAGGTCGACGGCCGAGAGGAAGGTGTTGTACGAGGTGTGCGGTCCGTCCATCAGGGCGAGGACGGGCCAGAAGTTCTCGAACTGGGTGTTCCCGGGTGCCGCTCTAACCGTGTTCAGTGGAACCGTCCAAGTCCTCTCAGCGACGTTGTTCGGGGTCAGGGTCAGCTGCTCGAAGCCGTTGTTGTTGCTGTTGAGGAGCCACTCCCTCCAGTTGTTGTGGGGCCTGTTGCCGTTGTCGTAGGCATCGGCGCCGACCTGCTCGGTGACCGCTCCGTAGAGGTAGACGGTGACCGAAGACGACGATCCTAGGTAGGTCACCTCGACGGTGATGGTGACCTCGTCGCCGGCGCTGTTCAGGACGATAGAGAGTTCCATTGCGTAGTCGGATACATCCGAGCCCATGCACCCGCCGGCCGAGTAGTCGGCGTCGTAGTAGTTGGTTCCGGCGGAGCCGACCTTGTAGCAGGTCCCGCTCTGGGCGTCGGCGAAGCCGAATGTCGGGTAGCCGCTTGAGGCCGCCATCACGTGGTCCGTCCTGTAGATCGGGCCGTCGGAGGGCCAGCCTCCGGAAGAGGACTCGAAGAACGAGACGAAGGTGAAGTCCTCGCCGTTCGAGCTCTTGAGGTTGTCAAGCGAAGGGGCCGCGCTGTCCATGCACGGCCCGCACCAGTGCGCTCCGACGTATTCGCCGAACACAGCGTGCCCCGGGCTGGTTGCATACAGGGGCATTTCCTTCTGCTTCAGTTGTTCGCGTTCCTCGACCTTATCGTCCATCGCCATGAAGCCTGTGAAGGACATCATGACCACTAAGGCTGCCAAGGCCACCGGTTGAACGATTGACAGCATTCGCACTGTAGTCATCATTTTTCCCGTAGCGAGGCGCCGTATAACCATGCTGCACTCACGAGAGAACGGATTACCGGCTCTATAGAGCCGCCGAAGAACTTGAAGCGTGAAGGCGGACCGGGGGGCCATGAATGCCGACGGCAGCGGCGAGTGGGTAGCACTGAGGGAGGACGACGGGCGGGCTTACCTGCTGCGTCGGGCCCCCGGTGAGGTCAAGGTGAAGGGGCTGGGCAGGTTCGATGCCGAGCAGCTCCTGAACGGCTACTCTATCGGTGACAGGATCAGTGTCGGGCAGAAGTCGTTGACCATCGTCGATCCTGCACTTCCTGAGGCCCGCCGGAACATGGCGCGGAGGGCTCAGGTCATCGGCGCGAAGGACTCAGGGTTCCTCATTTCCTGGATGGGGATCGGAGTGGGTTCGAGGGTTCTAGAGGGTGGGCACGGCTCAGCCGGGCTCGCGATGCATTTGGCCAACGTCCTAGGCTCATCTGGAACCCTCATCTCAGTCGAATCCAGACCCGAGCACGCTGAGATTGGCCGAGCCAACATGGAGCGGCTGTCCGAGGTGCTCCCTGAGTTCCCCGACTGGCACCTGATCGACGGCGATCTAATCGACGTCGGACAGGCTGTCTCAGAGGTCTGCGAATCGCTCGATGCTGCCATCCTCGACGTCGCCGAACCGTGGCAGGTCGTCCCGGCCATCGAGCCGCTGCTGCGGGCCGGTGGAAGACTGGCCTGCTACTGCCCGACCACCTCCCAACTGGAGAAGTCTTGGGAGGCTGCTCAAGAGCAGGACCTGGT